>CAJXOQ010000039.1 GCA_913057975.1 uncultured Marinobacter sp. | reverse complement strand
CGAGATAGGAGTCCGTCTCGTGGGCTCGGAGATGTGTATAAGAGACAGATCTGAACCGCGTTCGGATAAAGCGAAGCAATGGCCAGCACATCCAGCTTGTTGCCATTGAAACGTTCGCCACCGTTATAGGCCTGATGAACGGTGTCTGCCAGGGCAATCGCCAGGTCCGAATCCTGGCGATGAACCAGCCCCATATTTTCAACCGAAGCGCCAGTGACTTCGGCAACCGCGCTGTACCCTTCAATATGCTGACTGATCAACTCCGCGAGGCCACCCCCGAGAGGGTAATAGGTACCACCGGTGCCGCCCGTGGCAATGGAGAGATTGGTATCCGCCTGTGCCGGAGAAACACCGATCAGCGCGGTCGCGCCCAGGGCCAGAAATAGCTTTCGCATGTCGTTCACCTCGTTTTTGTTGAATTAGCGTCGGGACTTGTGATCCTTTGACGTCTACATAGGATAGCAGCCCATTGCCAACTACTGATTCTTTCCGGCATTAAGGTTAAGATTCTGTGGTATTTTCCAACGCCATCACGGCTTTGAATGTCAGGAGCGCGCTTCAGTCAATGGATTTCCAGGTTCCTAACACCCTCGCCGAGCAGATCGCCAACTATCTGGCTGAACGCATCATGACCGGGCAGATAAAGCCGGGCGAGCGTTTGCAGGAGGCGACGACCGCCACAGAACTGAAGGTAAGCCGGGCATCGGTGAAAGAGGCCCTGTATACCCTGGAACGCTGGCACCTGATTGAAATCACCCCGCGCAAGGGCGCGTCGGCCACCAAGCTGGATGCGGTGCATGCCTCAGAGCTTTATGACGTGTACATGCACCTGCTGATCATGCTGGCGCGGCGTTTGTGTGAGCGTTGGCGGGAAGAGGACAAAACCGCGTTGTTGTCAGCGGTTGGACACGTCACTGGCCAGATGCAGCGCAAGGACGCCAACATCACGGCCATTGTGGAAGCGAGCTTTGAAGTGATGGACGTCTGCTGCCGGGTAGTTGGCAATCCCTACCTCACGGAGGCGCTGACCAACTTCAAGCCCGCTGTCAGCCGGGCCTACTATCTGAGCGCGGATCGTTACCGGCAGGATCTGGACCGCACGGGCCTGTTTTTCACCAATCTAACAAAAGCCATCCTGGCGCGGGATGCTGGTGAATCCGGGGCACTGGTGGCGGATTTCGGCGCCCATCAAAAGGCGCTGATCCAGCAGGCGTTGGCCCCTTCGGCCTGACCGAGTCTGTGACTCAACTCACAGACACCTTTCCCTATCCCACCTATCGTAACAGTCTGTAACAAACTCATAAGTCCGCTGCGCTGGTCAGGTTGTCCCCTGCGGCTACAAAACGACTGAGACCGGTCTGAAGCCGGCATAACAACAACGATCCGGGGCCACCATGACACGTCGAAACGCCCGCAAGCGCCTGAAACCATTCAAACCTGCCCTGCGCAGGTTCTTTACCCTGAGCCTGACCGCCAGCCTGTCGTTGCCGGTGATGGCCGACTTCCGCCCGCTGGATGACAGTACCCTGGGCAACGTCACTGGCCAGACTGGCGTCACCATCGAAATGGAAACCAAGATTGAGATGGACCGCCTGAGCTGGACGGATGAAGGCTCGCTGAACGTTAATGGCATTCGCCTGTCCGGTCAGAACGATACAGTGCTGGACAACCTCAAGCTGACGCTGGACATTGCCGGCCAGGATGAGGTGCTTGAATACGGCTTCTCTGAGATTGCCCGCCGCGCCGACGCCGGCCTTCTGGATGTCTCCAATCCGGATGTGGCCGATGCCCTCGCCCGCTATGCCGTGGGTGGTGGTTATGGCAAACAGTTTGATAGCGGTGACCTGGTGATTCACCTGGGTGCCACAGATTACGGCGACCCGACCAGCCTGGACGATTACCTGCAGGCCGTGGATTTCGAGTTGGCAGTGGACAGTGTCGAGGCCACAGGGTCCGGCGGTACCGCAAGCCTGTTCTCCAACATCATGCTGCAAGGTTATATCGGCCCTACTGATCTGGTGATTCGCAATCAGGGTAACAACACCCGTACGCTGGCCAATGGCAACGTGGTGTCAGGCTCGGAACTTCAGTTGGATACCCACTTTGAAATCACCGACGGCAGCCTGGACTGGGACGCCGCCGACGTGATCCTGCTGTTCAACTTTGCTGCCGTTGGTATTGAAGGACTGCAGATCCACAATCGTCGGGGCGATGACACCCTGGGCCACTTTGGGATGGCGAGTGCCACGGCAAAGCTCTCCCGCGGCACCAGCGCCGCCTCCGGCAAAGAAGGCCTTTCCATCCATGAGGTGGATTTCCGCGCAGACATCGATATGCCGGTGTTCAAAGTCGGTGGCACCAGTATCGGCTCCGTACAGTTCACGGATTTTGCCATTAAAAACACCACCATGATGGTGTATGGCCACTAGTAAGACACTGGACAAGCCCCCCGCCACCAACAGTAAACTGCCCGTCTCTTAACGGCGGGCAGTTCATGACCAACATCCCGGATCAAGATTATCAGCAGCGCGCGTCCTGGCGCAGGCTTACTGTTTTCAGCCTGATATTTATCGCAATGACCGCCGCCGGGCTCTACGCGGTTTACGACCAGTTTGCCGGGCGCAGCGTAACCTTCGACACGCGCCTGGTCTCGCCACAAGCGCTCGCCTCCATCATTGGCCTGTTGGTCGTTTATTTCGCATCTGACGGCCTACGGCTGCATTTCACCCTGCGGGCGCTGGGGCACCGCTTGCCCTTCCCGGCGATTTTCCGGTTGGTGTTCATCAACCTGTTTTTCTCCAATGTGACGCCCATGGCCACCGGGGGCGGCTTTGCGCAGATCTGGTATCTCCAGCATCATGGCGTGCCGGTGGGCCGCGCCACGGCGGCCACCACCATCCGCACCGTGATCGCGGTGATCTTTATCTTTTCCCTCACACCGGTATTCCTGCTCACGCTCAGCGCTCTGGACAATCAACCCCTGGTCGGTGAACTGGGGCCGGTGCTCGCCGTGCTGATCCTCCTGTACCTCGGCTTTTTCATGGTGGTGCTGTTCCGCACCCATTGGCTGATTGCACCCTTGGGCCGGCTTTTGAGCTCACTGCACCGGTTTCACCTGATCAGTGAACGCCGGCATCGACGCTGGCAGTTCAAGGCCAAGCGGGAGATGATGCGATTCTCCCACAGCTTTGGCGACTACCTCAGGGGCCCCAAACGGTTCGTTGCGCTATCGGTGCTGTTCACCTTTGTGTTCCTGCTCAGTCTCTTCAGTTTTCCAGCGTTGCTGATCTCAACACTGGATTACGAGGTAGACTACCTGGTGAGCACGGGACTGCTGGTGGTCACAACTTTTGTGATGTACTTTTCACCCACACCCGGCGCGTCTGGCATTTCGGAAGGGGTGTTCGGCAGTTTCTTCCGGGACATACTCACGGCCAATCACCTGGTACTGGTGACCATTAGCTGGAGATTCATCACCATCTACCTCGGCATGCTGGCAGGCCTGGTGATACTGCAGCGGGAACTGGTGAAAAACAGGAAGCAAACCACATGAAACGCCGCCACCCGTTAAAAGTGCCGTTCTACATCAGCCTGACGATTGTTGTGCTGCTGATCGGGTACAAGGCCTACCTCAACCTGTTCGCGCCGGAGTTCGAGGCCGAGCACACAGAGCAGGTCGCACAGATCCAAGATACGCTCTCCGATGATGGCGGTTTCAGTTTTGCGGTTGTGGGCAACATCAATAATTCCGTGGGGGTTTTCGAGGAACGCATGATACCGGCCCTCAACCAGTCCGGCGTGGATTTTGTGGTGTCCGCCGGTAACGCGGTGAGTGGCGGCGGCGAAGACAAGTACCGGGCCATCCAGGGCACACTCTCCCATCTGGATATTCCCTACCTGCTGACCTTTGGTGAGAACGAGTACGAGAACTTTGGCAGTTACCGGTTTTACGATTACTTCGGCCCTCACTTCTTCAGCATCAAGGCCGGCGGCGCCCGCCTGATCTTCCTCGACAGCACCGGCAAGACGCCCTGGCGATGGCAGATCCGCTGGCTCAATGACCTGTTAAGCCAGGAGCCCAACCGGCTGCGCTTTCTCTTCATCGGTCACCCGCCGCTCCACCCGGATCAGGAAGCCCCTTTCGAGCAGGATAATGATTTCCTGCACCCCCCTGAGTTCCGCACCGCCCTGATGGACGCCATCGACCGGCACGATGTGGATATGGTGTTTTCAGCGAACCTGTCGCTGTATGCGGATCAGGTCGAGGGTGATACACGTTTCATCACCACCGGCGGAGCGGGCGGGCTGGTTCTGAACAACGACACCAGTTTTTACCACTATGTGCGCGTTGATGTGAGCGACGACGGCGAAATCAGCCATTCGATGGTGCGCCTGGAAGCGAGACAACACCCTGTATTGAGTACCCTGGAATCCCTGTGGTTCTTTATCTACTCGCTGTTTTATGTGGGCTATGTAAACTTCATCCTGCTGGTGGCAGTGTTCGTGCTGATCAGCACCAAGCTTTACACCGCCATTTTCGTGGCGAAGGACTACTACCCGGACTACGATCTGGACCCCCAGCCCTGGCTGTCGAAACCCTTGCGGGTGGCCATGTTCACCAACAACTACCTGCCGTTCATTGGCGGCGTGCCCATCTCCATCGCACGCCTGCGCAAAGGTCTGGAAACCCTTGGGGACATCATCCTCATCGTTTGCCCCCGCTATCGCGATCAGCCGCCCGAGGAAACCGACGTGGTGCGGGTGCCGTCCCTGCTGGCTATGGGGGAGAAACGGGAGTTCCGCCTTGCCAACGTCTTCCTGGCAAGAATCCGCCGACAGGTGAGAGCGTTCAAACCCGACATCATCCACATTCACCACCCCATCTGGCTGGGCTCGCTGGGGCTGTTCGTGGCTCGGCGCCTGAAAGTACCGGCGGTGTACACCTACCACACCCGACTTGAGCACTACGCCCATTTCGTGCCGCTGCCGGGCAATCTGTTCCGCAACCTGATCTCCCACGAGCTGATCAAACGCTTCGCCAACAAATGCGATGGTGTGATTGTGCCCACCGACTCCACCGAGGAGTACCTGCGGATGATCGGCGTGAAAAGCCCCACATTCGTGCAGCCTACGGGCATTGAGTACCAGACATTTCAGGAAGTGGACGACGGTGATGTTCGCAAACTACGGGACTCCCTGGGCATCAGCGATGAGACCGTGTTTGTCAGCGTCTCGCGGCTGTCCAACGAGAAGAACATTGATTTCATGATCGATGCCATTGAGGAGCTTCGCCGGCGCACCGACCGCCCTTTCCGGTTCCTGATGATTGGTGAAGGGCACCAGCACGAACGACTGCAGCAGCGCATTGATGAGCTGGGACTTCAGGATTGCTTTACACTCGTCGGCTCCATCCCGCCGGACGATATGGCCACCTGGTATCACCTGGGCGACGCGTTCCTGTTTGCTTCCAAATCCGAAACCCAGGGCATGGTGATCCTGGAGGCCATGGCAGCCGGGTTACCGGTGGTGGCGGTGCGTTCCAGTGGCATCGAGGACGTGGTGCGCCATGGCTACAACGGCTTCAAAACGCCGGAAAAACAGGACCAGTGGTGTGAGCGAGTGCAACAGATGCTGGAAGACGATGCCTTGCGTCAGGAACTGGCCGACCACGCACTGACGTTCGCGGCGGACTATTCCGTCGAGCAGTTTGCCCGGGACATGCGGGAAATCTACGCCCTGACCCTGGCGCGATCAGCCTCCCGCTGAGTGACTTACCACGCCGTTTTTAACATCGGAGATGATCGGTTTAAACTGGAAAAGCGTACTTTAAAGGATCTTTTTCGATTCGGAGACTGACAGTGACAGGTATTCCCGTTGGCATCAGCACCTGCCTGTTGGGCAAGGAAGTCCGCCATGATGGCGGCCACAAGCATTCCCGCTTCTGCACCCAGGTGCTTTCCCGCCATTTCGAGTTTCGTTCCATCTGCCCGGAGCTGGAAGCGGGCCTCGGTGTGCCCCGGCCCGCCATTCACCTGCGTGAATATCACGACGGCCTGAAGCTGATCGAAACCAAAGGCACGGCGGACCATACGGATGCCATGCAGGGATTTATCGACCAGGTTCTACCGACTCTGGCGGATTTGCGGGGCTACATCCTGATGGCCAAGTCTCCCAGCTGCGGCATGGAGCGCATCAAGGTGCACAATGAAGACGGCAATGTCACCCGCAGGGATGGCCGGGGCCTGTTTGCCGAGGCACTGATTCGTCGCTACCCGCTGATGCCGGTGGAAGAAGAGGGCCGTCTGAACGACGACATGCTGAGGGAAAACTTTATAGAGCGGGTATTTGCCTACGATGACTGGATGCAGAACGTGGCTGCCGACAACCTCACCGCCCGTGCATTGATCGAGTTCCATACCCGCCACAAGTTCCAGCTACTGGCTCATTCCGAGAAGATCTATCGGCAGTTGGGGCCGATGCTCGGCGACCTGAAATCAGAACCGTTGAAAGACATTGCTGACCGATACATCTCGTCGTTCATGGAAGCGATGACCCAGCGCGTCAGCCGGGGTTCCCACGTGAACGCCATGCAGCACCTGATGGGCTATCTGCGGGATGCCATGGCAGACGAAGACCGGCAGGTACTGATGGAGCAGATAGACGCCTACCACCGGGGCGAGGTGCCCTTGGTGGTGCCCATGACGTTGCTACGGATGGCCCAGCGGCGGGAGCCGGTGGACTATCTCAGCAGCCAGAAATACCTGACCCCCTACCCGGATGAGCTGGGGCTCAGGAATCGAGTATAACGCCTGGTCAGAATCCGTAGAGCAGTGACACGGACACCTGAGTATCGGTGTCTTCGGAGCCCTCAGGCTCATCTGAAACATACTGAACCAGATACGCAGCCTTCATTGACAGGTTACCCACAACCGTTGCCTGTATGGATGTTTCCGACTCACTGATGGTGTTGTTCTCCGACAAGCCGATTTCGGCACTCAGCTTCTGACGAAACAACGCAGTCTCAGAGAGGGCGTAGTCGAACTTTCCTGCCAAGCGCGCGATGGCTTCTTCCTCCTCTTGATTGCCGTCTGCTTCCGGTTCCTCGAGCCTGTTAAACCGATAACCGCCACCGACAGACAGATCAAGAAAAGAGCGCTTGCCACGTTGCCAGACCCGGTTACCGTAACCGGTGGTCAACGAGGACTGGAAGTCATACCCGGAAAAACGGTCGTCTTCATACGCTCCGCGTACGAACAGGTATTGGCTGCCCTCGAACTTGTAATCAGACTGCACTTCAGCGCTGTATTTTTCAGCCGTTGTGGTGTCATCGGTTTCGGAATAATATGAACGAAAATCACCGGTATTCCGCCACTCTGAAACTTCGTGGAGTAGGCCCAGACGGCCGTTGATATTGGTCTCCTCGGTGTTGCCGGACGTGACAAGCACACCCGCTTCCCCTTCACCTTCCCAATTGTCAAACTCAGCGCCAACGACCATCGTCGGCGATACCGTCAGAGTAATGATCGCCAGGGTTGCTCTGAACTGCATGGAATCTCCTTGATTATTGTCAGGATTTTGCGCAACGCTCTCCCATGGCGCTCTTGCGGGCCTGCTGTTCCCGCTCCGCCTTTTTCCGGGCTTTACGCTCCGCTACAATGCGCGCCGCTGCGCCACCTACATGGGCTTCGCCGCGCCGTTCTGCCAACCGCATTTGCCGCTCACGCTCGGCAAAACGGGCTTTCTGCTCCGCCGTCAACGAATCGATGCAACGGTGGCAACTCACGCCCGGCTCATACTCCGGGCGCTGTTTGTCTTCCTCGCTGATCGGCCGGCGGCAGGCGTGACACTGATCGAATTCACCCCGTTCCAGCTTGTGGTTCACCGTTACCCGGTCATCAAATACGAAACACTCCCCGTGCCACAGGCTTTGTAATTCCGGGACTTCCTCGAGGTACCGGAGAATACCGCCCTTCAGGTGGTAGACCTCATCAAACCCCTGCTCCTTCAGGAACGCCGTGGATTTCTCACAGCGGATACCACCGGTACAGAACATGGCGACCTTCTTGTGCTTCGAAGGGTCCAGGTTCTCTTTCACATACTCCGGAAACTCACGAAACGTATCTGTGGCCGGGTTTCTGGCATTCTCAAAGGTGCCGATCTCCACTTCATATTGGTTGCGTGTGTCTACCACCAATACGTCCGGATCTGAAATAAGATCATTCCACTCTTTGGGATCCACATAAGTACCCACGATCCGTTTCGGGTCAATGCCCTCCACTCCCATGGTGACGATCTCTTTCTTGAGCTTCACTTTGGTTCGCTTGAAGGGCTGGATGTCGACGAACGATTCTTTGTAGTCGATGCCCTCGAACCGCTGGTCAGCCTCCAACCAGTCGCGAATGGCATCCACACCTTCACGGCTGCCGGCTATGGTGCCGTTAATGCCCTCACGAGCCAGCAGCAATGTGCCGTGCACCTCTTTCTCCAACATCAGGTCCAGCAATGGCTGACGAAGGGCTTTGTAATCATTCAGAACTGCGAACTTATAAAGCGCGCAGACAACAACATCCTGGCTCATGAGTCTGGTTTCTCCTGCGGGCCGGACCGTAAATCCGGAGCATGGTTGATAATCGCCGACGGGCGCGAGGCAGCCATTCTAACGAATACGGACGAAGGAGAGTATTACGGGGAGTTACAGGGACGTCATTAACAATGCCCGGCGCTGCAGTTTTCGGCCTGGAAAACTCCCGCCGTACGGAAGTTTTCCAGGGAGAACCTGTCGCCGTATTATCGCTGGGAGCCGGCCAGCTCCCGCTCAACCACCGCCGACAACTGCCCCCATCCGGGGCGGGTCAGGCGGATGTTGTCCACCAACACGGTTGGGGTACTGGTAACGCGAAGCTGCATGGCCACTCGACGGCTCTGCTCGATTTCTTCAATGTGAAGATCTGTCGTCATGCATCGGCTGAAACGGCGCTCATCGAGCCCCAGGTCCTCAGCGTAGCGGCTAAAGGTATCAACCGGGCTGCTGGAACCACTCCATTCGGTCTGCATGTCGAACAACTTGTCGTGCATGGCCCAGTAGTTGTCCTGGTCACCTGCACAGCGCGCTGCCTGGGCGGCAGGCATGGCATTGTCGTGTTGCTGGAGTGGCAGATCAAAGTACACAAAACGCACCTTGCCGGACTCCACGTATTCCTGTTTCAACTGCTGGCTGGCGTCTGAAAAACGCGCGCAGGCGGGGCACTGGTAGTCTGCGAACTCCCGCACCACCACGGGTGCGTCTTCGTCACCAACGGAGACGCCGAAGCGATCCAGTTGGGCAGGAAATGGATCGGCATTGGGGCCGGCAACCGGCAACTCATCCGAGGTGGGGGCCGGGCTCGCGGTCAGGAAAAATACGCCCACCGCAACAAAAACAAGAACGATGACACTGATGCCGATATACAACGACTTACGATCTTTCTTCCTGTTGGGCGGCGGTGCGCCGGTCTCTTTTCTTCTTTTTGCCTCGCCCATGGTAGAGCTCCTTATTGTTTATTCATTCGTGGACGTTTTCACGCGGTAATGAGCACGCTAAGATCTTTATACATTACATAAGTTCCAACAAAAATTAAGGAATTCTCATGGCCTTACCCGAATCCCTGAAGACATCGCTGAGCCTCCCACTGGTGGCGGCACCCATGTTCCTGATCTCCGGCCCGGAGATGGCGCTGGCCTGCTGCAAGCAGGGCATTGTTGGCAGCTTCCCGGCCCTGAACCAGCGCACCAGCGAAGGCTTCGAGGAATGGGTGATTCAGATGAACGAAGGCCTGAAAGACTTTCGGGAAACCCATCCGGACCAAACAGCCGCGCCTTACGCCGTGAACCTCATCGTTCATCGCACGAACCCGCGCTGGGAGGCCGATCTGGACCTGTGCGTGAAACACCAGGTGCCCATAGTGATCACCTCACTGGGAGCCGCCACCAAAGTGACCGAAGCGGTGCACAGTTACGGCGGCCTGGTATTCCACGATGTCACCAACCAGAAACACGCCCGCAAAGCAGCCGAAGCAGGTGTGGATGGCATTATCGCGGTGTCTGCCGGTGCGGGCGGACACGCCGGCATCATTAATCCGTTCGTGCTGGTGCACGAAATCCGAGAGGTATTCGAGGGCGTGATCCTGCTTGCCGGCGGGCTTTCCAAAGGCGAAGATATTCTGGCCGCCCAGGCGATGGGCGCTGACCTTTGCTATCTGGGCACGCGATTTATCAATACCACGGAATCGCGGGCGGAAGCGGCCTACCAGAACATGATCATCGAAGCGGTATCGGGCGATATCATCCACACGCCGGCGGTGTCAGGGATTCCCGCAAACTTTATGCGTCAGAGTCTGGAAGCCGCCGGCTACCCCATGGATAAACTGAACCAGGCCGGTGAGCTGAATTACGGCGATAAGCTCAAGCCCGTGGACGACGAAGCCAAAGCCTGGAAAACCGTCTGGTCCGCCGGCCAGGGCGTCAGCCAGATCACCGACGTTGTATCGGTCAGCGATCTTGTCGGGCGAATTGGTGATGAATATCGACGTGCCCGTGCGCGGCTCTGTGAGTAGAGCCGCCGAGCGCACTTATACCCGGAACTGGGATGCCTTGCCCTGCAGGGTGTCCAGTAGTTCCCCGATCTGCCCGCTGGCCTGATCTGAGCGCTCAATGGCGTCAACGGTTTCACCGGACAGGCGGGCAATGTCCGTCACGCTGACGCTGACTTCCCCCGCATTCCTGCTCTGCTCTTCCGCAACCGCCGAAATCTCAAGCGCGCGTTTCTGCAAACTACCCAGCATTTGGTTGATCTGGTCGAAGTGCTCGTCGGCGCGACGGAATTCGGCGGACGATTCCGCCACCTGCCCCGAAACCTGATCAATCACGGTCACGGTCTGGCGGCTGCCCCGCTGAAGGCGATCAATAATGCCCTGAATTTCCGTGGTGGATTCCTGGGTGCGGCTGGCCAGGGTACGCACTTCATCGGCCACGACCGCAAAGCCGCGCCCGGATTCGCCCGCCCTCGCCGCTTCAATGGCAGCGTTAAGCGCCAACAGGTTGGTCTGCTCAGCAATAGCTCCGATTACCGAGAGCACGGAATCAATTTCCGTACTCTGGCTGTTCAGCTCATTGACCGCCGCGACGGCCTGCTCCACGTTAGCAACAACCTGATCCAGACGCCCTCTTACATCACGGGAAATCGATGCCGTTGCCTCACTCTCCGCGTTTACGTTCTGGACGGAACCGGCTATTTCCTGGACGCTGTCAGCCACTTCGGCAATGCTGCCCGACATTGCCGACATGGTCTCCGACACCTCCGCCACTTCCTGCTGCTGGCGATTAACGGCCGATACCGCATCGCGGCTGATCTGTCCCTGCTCACGGGCCCTGTCGGCAGCTGATTCGGCAGAAGACTTCACGTCTGACACCAGCTCCTGGATGCGGGCGATGAACTGATTCATGCCCCGTGCCATTTCCGTCAGTTCGTCGCGGCCCTTGAGGGATACCCGTCGAGTCAGATCGGCCTCACCGTCGGCTATCTGCCAGATGGCCGAACTCAACCGGAGCACACGGGGAAGAAGACCGCCGCCGAGCACGGCCGCCACCAGAACGATCAGCACAACCACGGAACCGATGGCAAGGAATGAGAGATTGGAGGAAAGGCTGTCTGCCTCACGATCCAGTGCCTCCACGGTGCTATCAATACGTGCCTGCGTGTCTTCACCCATGGTGGCAAGCTGTTGCTGCAGGCGCTGGTTGACCTCTCCGGTCTCAGCCTCCAAAGTCTGGCGCAGCGCGTCGATACTGCCGGTGATGGTCTCACTGAATTCTTCTTCCAGGGCAGCGAGGTCACGGTTGATCCCTTCCAGTGAGAGCCCCATTTTCAGCTGACCAATCGCCGTGCCCTGGGGTTTTATATCGGCGGTGATAATAACCACATTGGGATCGCGACTTGCCGCATCCAGAACTTTGTTTGCTGCACCACGGCCTTCCCCCTGCTCCATTAAGGTGCGTACGCGATCATCCGTGCGATCGACATAGCGGGTCAGCCTTTCCCCATATTGATCGTAATAGACCGCAAAAAGAACCGACTCCCGGGCATCCGCCAGCTCAATGAGATCCGTCAGCCGGGGCACATCGCGGTCCCATATCAGTGGCGCAGCGACCGCCGCCAGCACCTCAGCCAGACCCTGCGCTTCAGACATGACCGCTGACCGAACGTTGTTCGCCACCCGCTCCTGCTGTGCCGTCTGCTGGCGCGTCAATTCACCCGCCAACTCCTCCGTGGTCCTCTGCTGCATGAGCTGCAGGCGATTACGAACGTCTTCGCGCGTGTCACCAAACGACGCACTGACTTCCCGACTACTGGCCTCAAGAGCGGAACCGGCGGTCTCGACCAGGCTGTTCACCTGGTTGGAAATCAGCCATTGGCTCATGGCGACCTGCACCACGCCAGCAACAATCAGGATCAGGAAAACAGGTCGCAGCAAGCGGCTGGTTACCAGTGCCTTCAGAAAACGAGGGGGCATACGGACTCCGTCAACACGTTTGAATCACACATCCCGGCGGCAGGACGTGGCCTGCCCGGCCATGCTTTTGCCTGACTATAGAGCAAAACGTAGACCACGGGCTGGCGTGTTCGTGTACCGATTTTGTAACAACCCCGTGAAATTGTTTGAAATTGGGAGTCAGTCGATCTCTCATTGGCGCCCGTTTAACGAAGACCGTTAGCGATACGGCGACTCGTTTGTGAACTTTCCAGGCCAATGGGCGTAAGCTACTGGACACATCAATGGAAGCAGGTGATAAAAAATGCTGGGATTTCTGAAGGGCGATCCGAAGAAAAAGCTGCAGAAGGAATACGAGGCCAAGTTGCAGAAGGCGCTCCACGCCCAGCGCAACGGTGACTTACGTACCCATGGCACGTTGATGGAGGAAGCGGAAAAAATTTACGCAGAGATTGAAAAGCTTTCCACCAAAGGCTAAAACGTATTTTCCGGTGAATCGGTCTACATATAGAAAACAGATGGCATCATGAACCATACACTACGGCGTTTTGTCGGATACATACTGATGCCATTGCTTGCGGCTCTCAGCTTCCATTCTGCCGCGAACGATCAGCTTCAGCCCACCTACCGCTTTTGCGAAGACCCTTGGCCCCCCTACACAGTCGGCGAGACCAGCCTGCCACCCAAAGCCGGCATGGCGGTTGAGCTTTTCGAGGAACTGGAACAACGCCTGGGCATGACATTTCACCTCAGGCTTCTGCCCTGGAAGCGCTGCCTCTTATGGGCTAAAGAAGGCAAATACGATGGCGTGATGTTATTGACCCGCAATAAGGATCGATCCCGATACCTGAGTTTCTCCGTGGCGGTCCATCAGGATGCCAACGTGGTCTGGGCCTTGAAAAGCCGTACTTTTGAGCGAGACTTCCGAACCTTCAAAGACTTTCAGGGACTGAGGATAGGGCTGACGGAAGGATTCAACTATGGAGAGGCCTTTGACCAGGCGGTTAAGGAATACCGGCTGAAGGTAGACCCGGGCCCAACCATTCTCAGCAACATGTTGAGGCTTGCTCTGGGGCGAATCGACATTTTTCTTGTCAATCGGGTTGCTGGTGAATCTGCCATTGAAGACCGCCCGAACCTGCGGAAAAAGCTCACTCACCAGCGGGGTCCGTTCAAGGCGGTTCCATTCTTCATTGGTCTGTCAAAGTCGTCACCAATCGGGGCGGAGGTTCCTCGCTTCAATGAGGCACTGGAGGACATGAAACAGGATGGAACCATCAATCGGATCTTTGGAGCCGACAGACACTGAGAGACTGCTCAGAAATGTGGAGCGCCAAGGGTGGCGCAACCAAGCCCTACATAGAGATATTTACGGGCGTTGTCTGAGCAGTCTCTGCCACCGGTGCATGCCCGCCAAATCAGCAGGCTACAGAGGGCAAAGTTCCAGAGTTACCTTACCTTCGGGTCCAGTTCACCAGAAGCATACCGCTCAAACATACGTTCGAGGTTGACCGGTTTGATCTTGCTGGCGTTGCCGGCAGTACCGAAGGCTTCGTAGCGGGCAACGCAAACGTCAGTCATCGCCTGCATGGTCGCCTTCAGGAATTTACGCGGGTCGAACTCGGCCGGGTTCTGGGCCAGAAAGCGACGGGTTGCACCGGTGCTGGCCAGGCGCAGGTCGGTGTCGATGTTGACCTTGCGAACACCGTGCTTGATGCCTTCAACGATTTCCTCAACCGGCACGCCATAGGTTTCCGGGATCTCGCCGCCGTATTCGTTGATGATCTTCAACCACTCCTGGGGCACGGAGCTGGAGCCGTGCATAACCAGATGGGTGTCCGGGATGCGGGCGTGGATGGCTTTGATCTGGTCGATGGCCAGGATGTCACCGGTCGGCGGACGGGTGAACTTGTAGGCGCCGTGGCTGGTACCGATGGCAATGGCCAGGGCATCCACGTGGGTTTTCTGGACGAAATCCGCCGCTTCTTCCGGGTCGGTCAGCATCTGGCTGTGGTCCAGGGTGCCCTCTGCGCCAATACCGTCTTCTTCGCCGGCCTGCCCGGTTTCCAGGGAGCCCAGGCAGCCGAGTTCGCCTTCCACGGACACGCCACAGGCATGGGCCATCTCAACGGTGCGACGGGTAACATCTACGTTGTATTCGTAGTCGGTTGGGGTTTTGCCGTCTTCACCCAGGGAGCCGTCCATCATTACGGAGCTGAAGCCTAACTGAATGGAGCGCTGGCATACGGACGGGCTGGTGCCATGGTCCTGGTGCATAACCACTGGAATATGGGGAAACTCCTCAATGGCCGCCAGAATCAGGTGACGCAAGAAGGGCGCACCGGCGTACTTGCGAGCGCCCGCAGAGGCCTGAACAATGACCGGAGAATCAGTCTTGTCGGCCGCTTCCATGATGGCCCTCATCTGTTCCAGGTTGTTCACGTTGTACGCCGGCACGCCGTAGCCGTGCTCGGCGGCGTGGTCCAGCAGTTGCCGCATCGATATCAGGGCCATTGGGGTTGTCTCCTTGGTTTATTAAACAATGTCTTTGGCAGACTTCTCTGGTTTGGAGTCTGCGTCGGAGGGCAGAAACACTCTCCCGGGACACGCTGTAAATACGTCCGTGTACGCTCGACAAAAACATCCATGTTTTTGACGGTCCCGGGAGAGTGTCTCTGCCCTCCTCGCGATTCAAGCTTGTGCTATGCGCCGCGCTGTTCGAGTACAGCAACCGCTGGCAGGGTTTTACCTTCCACGAATTCCAGGAAAGCACCACCACCGGTGGAAATGTACGAAATCTTGTCACTCACACCGTACTTGTCAACGGCAGCGACGGTATCACCGCCGCCAGCCAGGGAGAAAGCGTCGCTTTCTGCGATGGCTTTCGCCAGGGATTGGGTGCCGTTGCTGAACTGATCAAATTCAAAGACGCCAACCGGGCCGTTCCAGAGGATGGTTTTGGCGCTTTTTAACAGCTCGGCGAACTGGCCAGCGGTTTCCGGGCCAACGTCCAGGATCATGTCATCATCGCTGACATCGGAGATATTCTTGGTGGTGGCGGTCGCGGTTTCGGCGAATTCGCTGGCGACCACAACATCCACCGGTAGCGGAATTTCAACGCGGGAGGCGATTTCCCGGGCGGTGTCGATCAGGTCGTGCTCGCACAGGGATTTGCCCACCGGGTGACCGGCAGCCGCCAGGAAGGTGTTGGCGATGCCGCCACCGACGATAATGGAGTCGCAGACTTTTTCCAGGGCGTTGAGCACGTCCAGTTTGGTGGACACCTTGGAGCCGCCGACAATCGCAACCACGGGTTTGGCCGGGTTATCCAGGGCTTTGCCGAGGGCTTCCAGCTCTGCGGCCAGCAGCGGGCCAGCGCAGGCTTCCGGGGCGAAGCGGGCAACGCCATGGGTAGAGGCCTGGGCGCGGTGGGCGGTGCCGAAGGCGTCCATCACGTAGACATCACACAACGCAGCGTACTTTTTGGAAAGCTCTTCGTCGTCTTTTTTCTCGCCCTTGTTGAAACGGACGTTTTCGAAAAGGACGACTTCGCCGTCGGCTACATCAACGCCCTCGAGGTAATCGGTGATCAGGCGAACTTCCTGACCCAGTACCTTGCTGAGGTGGTCGGCCACCGGTTTCATGGAGGAGGCTTCGTCGTAAACGCCTTCTTCCGGGCGGCCGAGGTGGGACATCAGCATGACCTTTGCGCCTGCGTCCTTTGCCGCCTTGATCGTCGGCAGCGAGGCGCGGATGCGGGCGTCGCTGGATACTTCACCATTTTTTACCGGTACGTTGAGGTCTTCACGAATCAGTACCCGCTTACCGGCGAGATCCAGATCGGTCATTCTCTTGATAGTCATCGTTGTTCATCCCCTGATCAAAAAATGTGTCAGTGGCTGGAGAGCCAGTGTTTGCTGACGTCCAGCATCCGATTTGCAAACCCCCACTCGTTATCAAACCAGCACAGCACCTTCACCATGGTGCCACCGGTTACGCGCGTCTGGCCTCCGTCGACGATGCCGGAGTGGGCGTCGTGATTGAAATCGGAGCTGGCCAGAAGCTCATCGGTGTAGCCCAGAATGTGTTTCAGCGGGCCGTGGGCGGCGTTTTTTAGTAAGTTGTTCACCGCCTCCACCGAGGTGTTTTCCCTGACATTCACCACCATGTCGATGGCCGACACGTTCATGGTGGGCACCCGCATGGCCACCGAGCTGAACCTGCCTTCCATGTGAGGCAGCAAGCGCTCAATGCCCTTCGCAAGGCCTGTGTCGACCGGAACAATATTGTGCAGGGCGCTGCGGGTTCGGCGCAGGTCCTGATGGTGGTAGGCGTCGATCACCGGCTGGTCATTCATGGCCGCGTGAATGGTGGTCGTGGTGCCGTGCTTCACTCCCAATGCCTCATCAAGCACCTGGATAACCGGCACCAGGCAATTGGTGGTGCAGGATGCGGCTGCCACGATACGATCAGACTCGACCAGTTGATCCTGGTTCACACCATAGACAATGGTGCGATCCACATCGGATTCCGCCGGTTGTGAGAACAGCAGGCGCTCAGCACCAGCCTTCAGGTGTTGCTCGGCCGTCGCACGGTCGGTGAATGCACCGGAACACTCCAGCACCAGATCAATGCCCAGCTCGTCCCAGGGCAGCTCCGATGCTTCGGCGCAACGGACGACACGAATACGGTCCCCGTTCACCAGCAGGGAATCGCCCTCAACGTTTATCTCACCCTGGAATCGACCATGGGTGGAGTCGTAGCGGGTGAGATGGGCAATGGTATCGATATCCGCCAGCTCGTTGATCGCGACCACCTGAAGGTGATCGCGAAAACGATTCTCGTAGAGTGCACGCAAGACGCACTGGCCGATACGGCCGTATCCATTGATGGCGATGCGATACGGTGCAGCGGTACTCATCAGGCTTCCAGCAGCTCCCCAGCCACAGCGACAATGTTGTCTACCGTGAAGCCGAATTCCTTGAACAGCTCACCGGCAGGCGCGGACTCACCGAAAGTGCTCATGCCCACCACGCGGCCGTCCAGGCCAACGTACTTGTACCAGTAGTCCTCAATGGCGGCCTCGACGGCGACCCGGTTGGTCACTTCGAGCGGCAGCACTTCCTGCTTATAGGCAGCACTCTGGGCGTCGAAGGTGTCGGTAGATGGCATGGATACCACGCGAACCTTGTTACCCTTCTGGCGCAGAGCTTCGGCCGCGTCCTGAGCCAGCCCCACTTCACCACCAGTGGCGATGAGGATCAGGTCCGGCGTGCCTTCGCTGTCTGACAGGATGTAGCCACCCTTGGCGATGTTGGCCAGTTGCTCGGCATCACGCTGCTGGTGCGGCAGTCCCTGACGGGAGAAGACCAGTGCTGTCGGGCCATCGACACGCTCCAGGGCGGCTTTCCAGGCAACCGCTGACTCAACGGCATCCGCCGGGCGCCAGGTGCTCATGTTAGGCGTGGTGCGTAGGCTCGCCAACTGCTCGATGGGCTGATGCGTAGGACCATCTTCGCCCAGACCAATGGAGTCGTGGGTGAACACATAGATGGAGCGCTGTTTCATTAGCGCGGCCATGCGCACGGCATTACGGCAGTATTCCATGAAGATCAGGAAGGTAGCGCCATAAGGTACGAAGCCGCCATGCAGGGCGACGCCGTTCATGATGGCTGCCATGCCGAATTCGCGAACACCGTAGTAAACGTAGTTACCGCTGGCGTCTTCTTTAGTCAGTGGCTTACTGCCATTCCAGATGGTGAGGTTGGAGCCCGCCAGGTCGGCAGAGCCACCCAGCAATTCCGGCAGCATCGGGCCATAGGCGTTCAGGGTGTTCTGGGACGCCTTGCGGCTGGCGACAGTTTCGCCTTTGTCCTGGCACTCCTGAATATACGCCTGGGCCTTCTCGGAGAAGTCTGCCGGCAGTTCTCCGGCCATACGACGCTTGAGCTCAGCGGCCAGTTCCGGTTCCGCCTTTTCGTAGTCGGCAAACGCCTGCTCCCACTCAGCCTGTGCGGCGGCGCCTTTTTCACGGGCATCCCAGGCACCGTATATTTCCGACGGGATCTCGAAAGCACCGTGGTTCCAGCCTAGCTTCTCGCGGGTCAGTGCAATTTCATCCTCACCCAGCGCAGCGCCGTGACAGGCTTCGGTGCCCTGCTTGTTGGGGGAACCAAAACCAATAATGGTCTTGCAGCAGATCAGCGTGGGCTGAGTTGTGTTGGCCCGGCCGGCCTCAATGGCAGCTCGAACGGCCTCCGGGTTATGGCCATCAACCTCGGGAATCACCTGCCAGCCATAAGCTTCGAAACGTTTGGGCGTGTCGTCGGTAAACCAGCCGTCCACTTCACCGTCGATGGAGATGCCGTTGTCGTCGTAGAACATGATCAGCTTGCCAAGGCCCAATGTACCGGCCAGGGAAGACACCTCGTGGGAAATGCCTTCCATCAGGCAGCCATCGCCCAGGAAGGCGTAGGTGTAGTGATCAACAACATTGTGACCAGGGCGGTTGAACTGCTCCGCCAGGGTTTTCTCCGCCAGCGCAAAGCCGACCGCATTGGCAATACCCTGTCCCAGCGGGCCGGTGGTGGTTTCAACACCCGGCGTGTAGCCGTATTCCGGGTGGCCCGGGGTTTTGGAGTGCAGTTGGCGGAAGTTCTTGATGTCATCAATGGAGACGTCATAGCCGCTCAGGTGCAGCAGGGAATACTGCAGCATGGAGCCATGGCCGTTGGACAGCACAAACCGGTCACGGTTAGCCCAATTGGGATTTGCCGGGTTGTGGCTAAGGAAATCGTTCCAGAGGACCTCGGCGATGTCCGCCATACCCATGGGAGCGCCCGGGTGGCCGGATTTGGCTTTCTGAACCGCATCCATGCTCAGCGCGCGAATGGCGTTGGCGAGATCTGTGCGAGACGGCATTGACGTTTCTCCAGTTTTTGGTCGGCAAAAGGTGAACGGTTAAAAAGAAGGCGCGTATTTTCGCCGATTAGTGACCACCGGGGCAAATCGGCGACACTCTTTTTATGGAAGTTTTACGGATGTTTTCAACGCCGGAATTTTTGCACAGAAATTTTATCTGATTTTTCAAACAGATCTAAATCTATATCAATTTATTTTGATATAGATGTTGATTGCCCGGAAAGACATGCCTACACTTCTTTCCCATGACATCCATGACCACACCTGCAACTGACCTGTCCTCCGTGGACGCCCTGGCACCGATCTTCAAAGCGAGCGGTGACCCGTTACGCCTGGAGATTCTGCGGGTGTTGCGTCGGGACACCTTTGGCGTACTGGAGCTGAGCCAGCTCTTCGAGATGCGCCAGTCGGGCATGAGCCATCATTTGAAGGTGATGCACAAGGCAGGACTGCTGGAACCCCAGCGGGAAGGCAACGCCATTTTCTACCGGCGCCCCCTGAACCTCGAAAGCGACAAGCTGACGGACCAGACCATCCGCCAGGTTTTCCAGAGCGTGGACCGTATTCCGCTGCCTGAGCATCTGCAGGAAAAGATCGAAGCCATCCGCAATCAGCGCGCGGACCAGTCCCAGGCCTTCTTCTCCCGTTACGCCGAAAAATTCCGGGAGCAACAGGAACTCATTGCCGCGTTTGACCTCTACGCCGAACCGGTGGCGAACCTGATTCGTAATCGTTCCGAGCGTCATGACTGGAAAACGGCCCTGGAAATCGGCCCCGGTGAAGGCGCATTCCTGCCGGTGCTCTCGAAGATCTGCAATCACGTGGTGGCACTGGACAACTCCCGCGACATGCTGGCCAAGGCCACCCGTACCTGCATCGAAGAACGTCTGAACAACGTCGATTTGATTGAAGGTGTTACCGACAACCTGTTGGCTCGTGGTGACGATTTTGACCTGGTGGTGGCCAACATGGTCCTGCATCACGTACCCAGCCCCGCGGACATTTTTCTGGATGCCTCGGCACTGATGAACACCGGTGGCTGCCTGTTTGTCAGTGATCTGTGCAGCCATGACCAGGATTGGGCGAAGGAAGCCTGCGGCGATCTGTGGCTGGGCTTTGAACCGGAAGAGCTTACCAGTTGGGCCACCGATGCAGGCCTGGTTGCGGGTGAGTCGCTGTTCATCGGGCTGAGAAACGGCTTCCAGGTGCAGGTGAGAGAATTCTGGAAAACCGCAGAGTCGACATAGGACAGAAATCAAAACTGTATCAATTTTTTTTGATATAGAAATATGCAGACTCTGAAAACTGATTTACGATACCGAACATCAAAACTGCCGGCCCTAATCAAACTCCATTGCCGGCCCGAATTTGCAACGCTCACAGAGGAGCAACCCTATGTCTGATTACAGCGTCTTTACCTCCGAATCGGTCTCTGAAGGCCACCCTGATAAATTGGCTGACCAGATTTCCGATGCCGTCCTCGACGCGATCCTGGTTGACGACCCCCATGCCCGGGTTGCGTGCGAAACCATGGTGAAGACCGGGGTAGCTATCGTCGGTGGTGAAATCACTACCAGTGCCTGGGTGGACCTGGAAGACCTGGTACGCGGCGTGATCAAGGACATTGGCTACACCTCCTCTACCGTGGGCTACGACGGTGACACCTGCGGCATTATCAACATCATCGGCAAGCAGTCCGTGGACATCGCCCAGGGCGTTGACCGCCAGAAGCCGGAAGACCAGGGCGCCGGCGACCAGGGCCTGATGTTTGGCTACGCCAGCAACGAAACCGACGTGCTTATGCCGGCCCCGATCACTTTCTCTCACCGTCTGGTACAACGCCAGGCCGAAGCCCGCAAAAGCGGCTTGCTGCCATGGCTGCGCCCCGACGCGAAAAGCCAGGTCACCTGCCGCTATGAAAACGGCCAGGTCACCGGCATCGACGCCATTGTTCTGTCCACCCAGCACGACGAAGACGTGTCCCAGGCAGATCTGAAAGAAGCCGTCATGGAGCTGATCGTCAAGCACGCCCTGCCGGCGGAGTTGCTGCACAAAGATACCCAGTTCCACATCAACCCGACTGGCAAGTTCGTGATCGGCGGCCCAGTGGGCGACTGCGGCCTGACCGGTCGCAAGATCATCGTCGACACTTACGGCGGCATGGCCCGTCACGGCGGCGGCGCCTTCTCCGGCAAGGACCCGTCCAAGGTCGACCGTTCCGCAGCCTATGCTGGCCGTTACGTCGCCAAGAATATTGTCGCTGCTGGCCTGGCTGAGAAGTGTGAGATCCAGGTGTCCTACGCCATCGGCGTGGCGCAGCCAACATCGATTTCCCTGAACACCTTCGGCACCGGCAAGATCAGCGACGACAAGATCATCAAGCTGGTCCGCGAGCACTTCGACCTGCGCCCGTATGCGATCACCAACATGCTGGACCTGCTACACCCAATGTATCGGGCAACCGCGGCCTACGGCCACTTTGGTCGCGAGCCGGTTGAGATGACGGTAGGCGGCAAGACGTTTACTGCCTTCCCATGGGAGAAGACAGATCGGGCTGGCCTGTTGAAGGATGCCGCTGGTATTTGATTTGGGGTTGGCCTTCGGCTTGGCTTAGCCCGCTGCTGATGCGGGTGGCGGCGCTGAGGCACCCCCTTTCATGGACACGCTACAAGCACGTCCGTGTGCGCTTGGGGTCGGCCATCCTTGGCCTCCCACAGTCCATGAAAGGGGGTACCTCACCACCGCTTCGCATCTGGTGAGGGCTTCTCAAGGTAAACGGACTGAACGTTTTGAATCTCCAGCAAGGATTTTTGCGGAGACGTTTTAGAAGGCCCTTTTTATGGCCGTGGTCGTACAAAGACGGCCATCACCAAAATTGAAACGAGGCGGTGGGGGGATTCTCTCCCCGGAATGTGGGAGGCCAAGGATGGCCGACCCCAAGCGCACATGGATGTGCTCGTAGCGTTTCCGGGGAGAGAATCCCCCCACCGCCGACACACCGAATTGAGAGGCCACGGAAACAACCACCGAGGCCAACGGTTAACAAAGGAGAACACCATGAGCACTCCAGCAGAAAAACTGAAGCAATCCGATGACTTCAAAGTTCGCGACATATCACTGGCGGCCTGGGGCCGTAAGGAAATCAACATCGCCGAAGGCGAAATGCCCGCACTGATGGCCCTGCGTGAGAAGTACAAAACCGAGCAGCCGCTGAAAGGCGCCAACATCATGGGCTGCATCCACATGACCATCCAGACCGCCGTGCTGATCGAAACACTGGTTGAGCTGGGCGCTACAGTGCGCTGGTCATCGTGCAACATCTTCTCGACCCAGGACCAGGCAGCCGCCGCTATCGCCGAGAGTGGTGTCCCTGTTTTCGCCTGGAAGGGTGAGACCGACGAAGAATACGACTGGTGCCTCGAGCGCACCGTTGGCGCCGACGTCGATGGCTGGGAACCCAACATGATTCTGGACGACGGCGGCGACCTGACGGCGCTGCTCCACGAAAAGTATCCGGAAATTCTGGCCAACTGCCACGGCGTGACCGAAGAAACCACCACCGGTGTACACCGCCTGCAGGAAATGCTGCGAGACGGCAAGCTGAAGGTGCCGGCCATCAACGTCAACGACGCAGTGACCAAGTCCAAGAACGACAACAAGTACGGCTGCCGCCACAGCCTGAACGACGCCATCAAGCGCGCCACCGACCACCTGCTGTCTGGCAAGAAAGCACTGGTCATCGGCTACGGCGATGTGGGCAAGGGTTCTGCCGCTTCCCTGCGTCAGGAAGGCATGATCGTGAAGGTCACCGAAGCCGATCCAATCTGCGCCATGCAGGCCTGCATGGACGGTTTCGAAGTGGTGTCGCCTTACCTCGACGGCGTCAACACTGGCACCGAAGCAGGCGTGGACAAGGCGCTGTTGCAGAACACCGACTTGCTGGTAAGCACCACCGGCAACATGAACGTGTGTGATGCCAACATGCTCAAGGCGATCAAGAGCGGCGCGGTGGTGTGCAACATCGGCCACTTCGACAACGAAATCGACACCGCCTACATGCGCAAGAACTGGGAGTGGGACGAGGTCAAACCGCAGGTGCACGTGGTGTATCGCGACAAGGCCGCCAACGACCACCTTATCCTGCTGTCCGAAGGCCGTCTGGTGAACCTGGGCAACGCCACCGGTCACCCATCACGGATCATGGACGGTTCCTTCGCCAATCAGGTGCTGGCGCAGATGTATCTGTTCGAGCGCAAGTTTGCCGACCTTCCGGAAGAGGCACGTGAAAAGGGTATCTACGTTCAGGTTCTGCCAAAACATCTGGACGAGGAAGTGGCCCGCGCCATGGTGGAAGGCTTTGGTGGCGTGATCACCAAGATGACGCCGGAGCAGGCAAAGTATATTGGTGTACCGGTCGAAGGCCCGTACAAGCCGGAAAGTTACAAGTACTGATCAGGTAGCAGCATGGAAACCCAGAAACAGTTCAAACGTCGCTTCAGCTTTGAGTTTTTTCCACCCAAGACCGACAAGGGCTGGGACAAGCTGCAGGGCGTGCGCAATACGCTGGCCGAGGTTGACCCGGATTTCTTCTCGGTCACCTTTGGCGCTGGCGGCTCCACCCGGGACCGTACCGTGCAGACGGTACTGGACCTGCACAAACGGGGCGTGTCCACCGCGCCGCACCTGTCCTGCGTGGGCGCCACCCGCGACAGCATTGCGGAACTGCTGGATGTTTACCGCGACAACGGCATCAACCGCATCGTCGCCCTGCGAGGCGACATGCCATCCGGCATGGGCGCTGCTGGTGAACTGCGTTACGCCAATGAGCTGGTGAGTTTTATCCGCGAGTACAGCGGCGATACCTTCAATATTGAAGTAGCGGCCTACCCGGAGTTTCATCCCCAGGCCCGCACCGCGGAAGACGACCTGAAGAACTTCGCCCGCAAGGTCGAAGCGGGTGCCAACAGCGCCATCACCCAGTACTTCTTCAACGCGGACAGCTACTCCTACTTTATCGACCGTCTGGAGAAGATGGGCGTCACCATTCCGGTGGTGCCAGGCATCATGCCCATCGTCAACTTCTCCAACCTGACCCGATTCTCGGACATGTGCGGCGCGGAAATCCCCCGCTGGATCCGCAAGCAGCTGGAGGCCTACGGCGACGACAGTGACAGCATCCGCAAATTCGGTGAGGAAGTGGTCACCGAGATGTGTGCGAAACTGATTGCTGCCGGGGCACCCGGATTGCACTTCTATACCCTGAACCAGGCGGAACCGAGCCTGAGTATCTGGAAAAACCTGGGGATTGGTGAGCGGGAGAAGATCGCGTTTTAAGTTTTCGCCGCTCTCCCCGACGCTCCCCCAACTCTCTCCCTCCATGGGAGAGGGTTCACCCCCGCCAACCATTTGATTTCCTGCATTTCTCCTCCTGATGGTCTAAAGTGTAGTGGTTGTAGTTCCACTAACCACCCCCGGGGAGAACTGGCTTGATCAGTCTGCATTTTCGGAGCGCTCCACCGAGCGCACGGGTGACAACAAGCAAAAACAGGAGATTGTATGAGCACCAAATGGCTTAAGACGGTTGGCGCAACATTGGCACTTACCGTTGCCGCAGGCACTGCCAGCGCAGAGACCCTGCGCGTCGTCACCGACCCCAGCTTCGTGCCGTTCGAAATGATGGACCAGGAAACCGGCGAAATGATCGGTTTCGACATGGAGATCATCCGCGAAGTGGCAGACCGTGCCGGCTTTGAGATCGACCTGAACACCATGGACTTCAATGGCATCATCCCAGCCCTGCAGACAGGCAACGTGGACATTGCCATTGCCGGGATCACCATCACCGAAGAGCGTGAGGAAATCGTTGATTTCTCCGACCCGTATTACGATTCCGGCCTGAGAATTCTGGTGCGCCAGGACAACGACAAGGTTGGCGAGATTTCCGACCTGGAAAGCGTGAAGATCGGCACCAAGATCGGCAGCACCAGTTACGACTACCTGATGAAGACGCTGGACGAGAATGACGGCGTAACGCCCTACCCAGGCAGTTCAGACATGTACATGGCGCTGATGTCAGGCGCCGTTGACGCGGTGTTCTACGATGCGCCCAACGTTGGCTACTTCGCCAGCACCCGCGGTGAAGGCAAGGTCAAAACCGTTGGCAAACTCTATGAAGGCCAGCAGTACGGCATCGCCCTGAAAAACGGCAGTGAGTGGGTGGATGACGTTAACGAAGCCCTGGCCTCCATCAAGGAAGACGGCACCTACAAGAAGATCTACGAGAAGTGGTTCGGCCCCATGCCGGAAGACATGTAAAACTGAAAACCACAGCCGGGGTGTACAACACCCCGGCTGGTAACTCCCCATCCAACGGAGACATCCACTGTGGAATTCCAGTTTCAGTTTGACTGGCAGGCAGCCATCAACGCCGTTCCTTATTTGCTCAAAGGTATTCCCTATACCCTGCTTATTTCTTTTGGCGGCCTCGCCATTGGTTTTGTGCTGGGCATTATTTTCGGCCTGCTGAGCATCAACAAAAAATGGTTTTTTCGCTGGCCCGCAACCGCGTACATCGAAATTTTCCGCGGCACCCCCATTCTCGTGCAGGTGCTTTTTATCTTTTACGGTCTGCCCGATCTGGTTGGCGGCCCGATTGACCCGCTGACCGCCGGTATCGCCGCCATTGCCCTGAACTCCGGCGCCTATATTTCCGAAGTGGTCCGGGGCGGCGTGCAATCCATCGACAAGGGCCAGACCGAAGCCGGCCTGTCGCTGGGCCTGTCGCGCTCCCAGACCTTCTGGTCGATTATCTGGCCCCAGGCCTTCCGCCGCATGATTCCGCCCTTGGGCAATCAGGCGATCGTGAGCATCAAGGACACATCACTGTTCTCGGTCATCGGTGTGGGTGAACTGGTTCGCCAGGGCCAGGTGTACATCGCCAACACCTTTACCGCCTTCGAGGTCTACTTCGTGGTGGCGATCATGTACCTCGCGATTACCCTCTCCCTCTCACTCGTGCTCCGCCTGATAGAGCGGCGCGGACTGGCTTCTGTCTGAAGGATAGGTACCCATGACACAGATCGTGCAAATGCAGGGCATGAACAAGTACTTCGGTACCCTGCATGTCCTCAAGGAAATTGACCTGACCGTTGAAGCCGGCGAAGTGGTGGTGGTTATCGGCGCCAGTGGCTCCGGCAAATCCACCCTCATCCGCTGCGTCAACGGCCTCGAAGAGTTCGAGTCCGGCAAGCTGATGGTCGACGGCAACGAGCTTGCCCCGAAGAGTGGCAACCCGAAAGCCCTGGCTGAAATCCGCAAGGAAGTCGGCATGGTGTTCCAGCAATTCAACCTGTTCCCGCATCTGACGGTGAAAAAGAACATCATGCTGGCGCCCAAGAAGGTCAAGGATGCTCCGGAAACTGTTGCCAATGCCACCGCCGAGCGGTTGCTCAACCGTGTGGGCATCGGCAACCAGGCCGACAAGTACCCCAGCCAGCTGTCCGGCGGCCAGCAACAGCGGGTCGCAATCGCCCGAGCGCTGGCGATGGAACCGCGCCTCATGCTGTTCGACGAGCCAACCTCAGCCCTGGACCCGGAAATGATCGGTGAAGTGCTGGATGTTATGCGGGAGCTGGCCAAAGAGGGCATGACCATGATGGTCGTCACCCACGAGATGGGCTTCGCCCGTGAAGTGGCCGACCGCGTGATATACATCCACGAGGGCCAGATTGTGGAACAGGGTAAACCGGACGATGTGTTCGACAACCCTCAGAACGAGCGCACCCAGGCGTTTCTTTCGCGGGTGTTGGCGCACTGAGCCAAACCCAGCTTTGAAAGCCTCCGCTTGCGGAGGCTTTTTCCTGAATGCCCGCCGGCGAACTGCAAGTTCCGGAGGAGGGAGAGCAAGTGGAGGAAGTAACCTAGCCTGTCTGCATACTGATCGCCTGCAGTACCGATAATTGCAACCCGCTCGGGGTGCAACCTGTAAGGATTAATTACAAGCTCCTCGGGAGGGCAATCGGCAGGCGCAATCATACCCGCCGACGAGCCCGAGATCGCTAATGGGCGTGCATTCCGGCAAACTCGAGAATCCTGTCTTTTTCAGTGTGCAGAGTTATCTCGATACCGTCGCCCTCCAGGTTGGCAAGGGTTTCCTCGAAAGCCTCTACACCTGTCTCTTATACACATCTCCGAGCCCACGAGACGGACTCCTATCT
>CAJXOQ010000038.1 GCA_913057975.1 uncultured Marinobacter sp. | reverse complement strand
GTCCACCACCAGACCAATGGCCAGAATGACTGCAAGCAAGGTCAGTACGTTGATGGAGAAACCGAGGAAGCCCAGCCCGATAAAGGCGCCGATAACCGCCACCGGGATGGTCACCGCCGGTATCAAGGTGGCCCGCCAGGACCGCAGGAACAGGAAGATCACCAGAATGACCAGGGACACCGCAATGGCGAGCGTAAACACCACTTCCTTGATCGACGCGCGGATGAATATCGACTCGTCGTAGCTTTCGGCAATGGTCACTTCCGGGGGCAGGGTCTCGCGTATCTTCTCCAGCTCCGCACGCACGGCATCGGACACCGCCACCGTGTTGGCCTTGGATTGACGAATGATGCCCATGCCGATTGCAGTCTTGCCGTTGGCCCGCAGTCGGCTGACATCGGACTCAACCCCCATCTGGACATTCGCCACCTCGCCGAGGCGCAGAAGATCATTGCCGTCGCGACGAATCACCAGATCACGGAACTGCTCCACATTGGTGAGCCGGCCTTCCGCACGCACCGTGAAGTTACGGGTGGAAGAGTCCACCGAACCCGCGGGGAGTTCAACGTTATTGGCTCGCAGTGAACGCTCGACTTCGGCCACGGTGATATCCCGTGCCGCCAGGCGTTCACGGTCCAGCCAGACCCGGATGGCGTAGCGCCGCTCACCACCAATGCGTACGTCGGCAACGCCATCCAGTACCGACAGTCGGTCGGCAAGCACCCGTTCGGCAAAATCGCTCAATTCCGCACTGTCCCAGATGTCACTGCGCAGGGTCACCCACATCATCGGGCGAGCGTCCGAGTCGGCCTTCTGGACGACCGGCGCCTCAGCCTCTTCGGGCAGCTGATCGGCAATGCGGGACACGGCATCGCGCACATCGTTGGCGGCGATGTCGACATTGCGGGAAATGGTAAATTCGATACTGGTTCGGGATTCGCCCTGTTCGGTGGAGGACTCAATGGAGCGAATACCTTCGATCCCACTGATAGCCCCTTCAACCACCTGAGTGATCTGGGTGTCCACCACTTCGGCGGCGGCGCCGATGTAATCCGTGGAAATGGACACCACGGGTGGGTCAATGTCCGGATACTCCCGCACAGGAAGCCCCAGCAACGCCGCCAACCCGAAAACTACAATAAGAAGACTGAGAACCGTCGCAAAGACAGGGCGTTTGATGGAGACATCAGACAGGATCACGGTTCAGGACTCCAGGGAGTTGGCAAAGCGGTTGTCGGGAATCACGTTTTCCCCTTCCACCACACTGATCCTGTCGCCACTGCTCAATCTGTCCTGGCCGGTTACAATCACCTGCTCATCCAGCGACAGTCCGTCAACGATTTCCACCAGGCCAGGCATCCGGGACCCCAGGGTCACCGAAACCCGTCGGGCAATACCGTCTTCGGCCACGAACACGTATTTTTCATCACCGCGAATCATCACCGCCTGCTCGGGAATGACCAGGGATTCACGTTCGCGGAGTGTCAGCGTGGCCGACATGAACTGGCCAGGCCGGAGTTTGCCATCGGGATTGTCGATCAGCGCCCGGACCGGCAGTGTTCGGCTCAGCTCATCAATTCGCGTGCCCAGCTCCACCAGTTCACCGCCAAAGGTTTCCCCGGAATAGGCCGGAGACGTACCCCGCACGGTCTGGCCAATGTTAATCTGACCCAGGAAACGCTCGGGGATGGCGAACCCCAGTTCCATCTTGGTGGTGGAATCCAGGGTGGCCACCGACGTGCCTGCACCGAGATAGGTTCCCAGGCTGATATCGGAAAGGCCAATAACCCCGGCAAACGGCGCTTCAATACGGTGGTTGTCGAGGCGGGTGCGGGCCGCCTCGCGCTGGGCTTCCGCCACATCAACAGCGGTGCGCAGTTCATCCACCTGGGACTGGGATATGCTGTTGTTGGCCTGGAGTTTCCGGGCGCGATCAAACTGGCGACGGGCGTCGGAGAGGGTGGCTTCCGCCACCTGCAGATCGGCGCTGGCCTGACGATCATCCAGCCGCAGCAACAGGTCACCGGACTGGACCCGTTTTCCAGCATCAAGGTTCATTTCAACGACACGACCGCTAACTTCGGTGGTCAGTTCCACCTGATCCCGGGCATTAAGGCTACCCACCGCCCTGACGGTGTCACTGACCAGCTCCATTTCGGGGGTGACCGTATTTACCTTGCTTGCAGGGCGTTCCCGCTGGGCGTCCGCCGCCTGCTCGCCGGTCAGATGCTGCCAGGAGAATGCCCCCCCGGCGGCCAAAACCACGAGCACCAGAGCGATCAACCATTGCTTAACCATAATTGCATTATCCGTCTGCTTGATTGTGCCCCTACAACCGGCTGAAGGTTCGACATGGGCTATCGTTTGCTGATCACCAGCACGATCTCCCCGACTTCAATCCCCCATTTCGTCATGGTGGTCTGGTTAATCAGGGTGTCCGGTGTAATCAGGTACATCCAGTCATCCATGCGGACGTCAATGGTGCCGTCGCCATAGGACACCCGCAGGACATAATTCATATTAATGGCATTGCCTTGCCAACGCATGGTGCCCGGCTCCACCACATCACCGGCATCGGCGTGCAATGCGCCGTTGTCGGGTGTCAGCGTCCATACCCGGGTCTGGACTTCGCCATCGTCGAAGCGGAACTCCTCATCCAGGGTGCCGACGCCGTTGCTGTCCCAACTGGCGGAGATATCCGCATCGAAGGTGCGAATCACTTCGCCCGAGAAATCCTTGACCACACCCCGGGCAGAAAGTTCGCCGGTAAAGAATTCCTGGGGCGTCAACACCGGCCCGCGATCACTGTAGTCCTCAAGCGCCGGCCCCGCACAGCCGGCAAGCAACACTGTCGCCAACAATAACCAGAGACAGCGGGGCAAACCAGTGATCCTGTTGGTCCCAATCGATATTTGCATGATATTTACACTCCCCTGGATATTCAGAATGGATGATCGGCCCTTCAAATACGCCCATCACGTTGTTATCGATCATTAGAGGACGTCGGCGTGCATGCTCGCGTCATTTCAGCCAATTGTCCTTTTTGACAGGCGGCATGGCGGTTTCCGTCAATGGCAGGTCGCCGGCAATGCCGTAAAACATCGGGCAATGGAAACAGAACCACAGAGGTATTTGCTATGCCGGTGTACAAGGCACCCTTACGCGACATGAAGTTCCTGCTCAACGAGGTTTTCGACTACCCAGGGCACTACACTCGCTTGAAGACCGGGGAGAATGCCACTCCTGATATCGTCGATGCGATACTCAACGAATGCGGCAAATTCTGCGAAGAAGTATTGAGCCCGCTCTACCAGAGCGGCGACGAGGAAGGCTGCAAACTGGATAACGGCGAAGTCATCACCCCCACGGGCTACCGTGAAGCCTATCAACAGTACGCGCAGGGCGGCTGGCAGGGTCTGTCGGCACCGGAGGAGTATGGCGGGCAGGGGCTTCCGGCCTCCATGGGCCTGTTCAAACAGGAGATGATGGGTACCGCCAACTGGTCTTTCTCCATGTACCCGGGCCTGTCGATGGGCGCCATGAACACCATCTTTCTGCACGGTAGCGAAGACCAGAAACAAACCTATCTGGTACCGCTGACCGAAGGCCGCTGGGGCGGCACCATGTGCCTGACCGAACCCCAGTGCGGGACCGATCTGGGACAGGTGAAAACCAAGGCGGCCCCTCAGGAAGACGGCAGCTTCAAGCTCTCCGGTACCAAGATCTTCATTTCCTCAGGTGACCACGACCTGACCGAGAACATCGTCCACATCGTGCTGGCCCGTTTGCCGGGTGCGCCTAAAGGCACTCGGGGCATCAGCCTGTTCATCGTGCCCAAGTTCCTGCCCGACGGGAATGGTGGTGTCGGCGAAGCCAATGGTGTGACCTGTGGCAGCCTGGAAAAGAAAATGGGGATCAAGGCCTCAGCCACCTGCGTGATGAACTTCGATGATGCCATCGGTTTCCTGATCGGCCCGGAGAACGAGGGATTGAACTGTATGTTCACCTTCATGAACACCGCGCGGATCGGCACCGCCATCCAGGGTGTCGGCCCGGCGGAACTGTCCTATCAGTGGGCGCTGGAGTACGCCAAAGAACGCCGCTCCATGCGCGCCCTGTCAGGAAAGAAGGAACCGGAACAGGAAGCCGACAGCCTGATTCACCATGCCGATGTCCGCCGCATGCTACTGACCCAGAAAGCCATCGCCGAAGGCGGGCGGGCGATGCTGTATTACGCCGCGCGGCTCGCTGACCATATGGTGGAAGGCCACACCACCGGCGATCAGAAAAAAGCCGATGCCTACGACGACAAGCTGGGGTTCCTGACGCCCATCCTCAAAGGTTTCCTGACGGAACTGGGTAACGAAGCCGCGAACCATGGAGTTCAGGTATTCGGAGGGCATGGGTACATCCGCGAGCACGGTATGGAACAGATCGTGCGCGATACCCGGATTGCCACGCTCTATGAAGGCACTACGGGTATCCAGGCGCTGGATCTGCTGGGCCGCAAGGTGTTGCTGATGACCCGGGGTGGCGCGGTCAGGGAATTCACTCTGAAAGTGGCGAACTTTGCCCGCAAGAGCCTGGCCGACAAGCGGGTTCGACCTTTCTCGGTGGAGCTGCTCAAACTGACCGCGCAATGGAATGTGCTGACGGTTCGCCTGATGCTGGCCGCCCGCAAGGACCGTGACGTCGTGAGTTCAGCAGCCCATGATTTCCTGATGTACAGTGGTTACGTCACCATGGCCTATATGTGGGCACGAATGGCTACTGTTGCCTCTGATAAACTGGACAAGGGAGGCGCCGACTCCGAGGACTTCTATCGCGCCAAACTGGCGACGGCGGAATTCTACTACGAACGCCTGTTGCCACGGGCACAGGCTCACGCCACCGGAATGCTGAGCCCGAGCCGGAATCTGATGCAACTGGCCCCTGAGCACATGGCTTTCACTGACTGATTGCGGCTGATGGTATGGCGAGGTTGGAAACACAGACCTCGCTCATACACCACCAACGCTGGCTTACAGCCCGTATTTGGTTTCAATGGCCTCAAACATGCCGGATTCGTGCACCTTTTTGAGCCCGGCGTTAAGTGCTTCAATGGTGGCTTCGGGGGTTTCGGGGTTGATGGCGAGAAACAGCTCGGTGTCATTGAAAGAGAAAACGGGCTCGATTCCATCCACATTCTGCTGCGACGCCACATAGGGCCCGCCCAGGCGGTCGGCGAGCCAGAGGTCAATCTGGCCGAGTTCCAGGCGCTTGGGATTGAGGTCATCACTGTCCAGTGCTGACACCTCATATCCATGCTCAATCAGATACTCGGTCTTTACGTCGTTGCGGTAGCCGCCGAAAAGCATGCCTTTGGTGTCTTCCAGCCGGTCAATCTGCAGATCGGTGCCCGGGGGCGCGAAAACGGTCCACAGATTACGGGACAACGGGCCAATCCACTTGAATCGGGGTGCACGCTCTTCGGTATAGGTTGTACAGAAGATGCCGTGGTTGCTCTTGTTCAGCGCCCGATTGTAACCATAGTCCCAGTTTCTAAGCTTGATCACATATTCAAGATCGGTGTTGTTCAGAATGGCCTTGACCATTTCCGTGCAGATACCGTCAATGGCGTTGCCTTTGTGTTCAAAAGCGCGGCCAGTGGCACTCATGTTGTAAGGGGGAAAATTCTCCGTATACAGGTAGAGCTTGTCATAAGCCTGAGCTGTAGAAACACTCACCATTGCGACCAGAGCAGCCAGCAGCAGGGATAGCAGATTCCGCACGGTTTACCTCCTTAACATTCATGATCGCCACAACGTGGCGTTATTACTTGCCCATTAGAGCCTAACCCAGGCTTTAGCGGTGTTTGACAATAAAAGTGTGTGTTTTCGTAAGGAAATGAACGCGTGTCTGCCTAGTCTGCAGACCCGGGAGCCGGAATCGGCATGCTGAAGTGTTCGCCCTGGGAAAAGTTTATCCCTAATTCCCGTACCCTTTCCTGAACCGGCTCATTGTGGACAAACTCCGCCACCGTTTGAATGTTCAGACTGCGGGCGAACTGGACAATGCCACTGGTCACCAGAAACGCGGTGTGATCCTGATGGAGATTACGGATCAGGCTGCCATCAATCTTGATGAAGTCCACGTTCAGGCTCAGCAGGTGGGAAAAATTGGAGTAGCCGGTACCGAAATCGTCGATGGCAATACGGCATCCATAGGGTTTGACCTGTTCAATGAACACACGGATATCGTCGTAATTGGTAATACCATCGGATTCCAGGATCTCGAAGATAACGCGATCACCAATGCCTGAAGTTTCGATGGCGGAGAGAATTCGAGCGACGGTCTCCGGCTCGGTGATGTCGCCGTAGGAGAGGTTGATCGAAAATTCCTCGTCGCGCCCGGTAAAACAGGCGAAACACTTCTCGATCATCAGTTCGGTAATACGCCGGTTCAGCCGCAGTTTATTGGCGATGTCCATAAAACGGCCAGCACTGATCACGCTACCATCCGGTTCTACCATTCTCACCAGGCACTCGTACTTGGAGATACGGCCACTCTGGTTATCGTGGATCGGCTGAAACCACGGCACCAGGCGATCATGGTCAATGGCTTCTTTCAGGCGATTGGCCCAGTACAGATTGTTTTCGTAGTTTTCCTCAACCCCCACGGCCGGGTCATACAACAGGTGGTGGCGGCCCTGTTCACGTGCCTGAAGCACCGCCACTTTTGCCTGGCTGACCAACTGATCGGCGGCATCTTCCGGCTCCCGTTTCTTGCAAAGCGCGATGCCAATACTTACATCCACCGTCAGGCGCTGTTCCTGCCAATACACTCGGTCGCCCGTAACCAGATGCCGGACCTGAACAGCAAGTTGGTGAGCCACTTCCGGCTCCATTGCTGGTGCCATGATAGCGAACTCATCGCCGGGAAGACGGTACACCCGAAAAATCTCACCGTTGTGATCGCGGCTGAACGCGGTCAATCGTGTGGCAACCGCCAAGAGCACATGGTCGCCACAGACAGTGCCGAACAAGCTGTTGATCTGGTTGAAACGGTCCAGATTGATAATCAGCAAGGCGGCGGCTTGACGGTTCTGGAGATCCCGCAACAGACGAACACGGTTGGGGAGACCGGTGAGCTCGTCAGTATAGGACGCCTGCAATTCGCGAATCAGCTGGATAATTCGGTACAACAGGTACAGGCTGAGGATCAGCATCGCCGACACGGTACCGACGAGAATCCGGTAGTTGGTGCGCTCCATCGGCAGCAGTACTGCATTGATCTCATTTCGCGGCACACCCGCGCCGTAGACCATGCCACCAGCGGTGGCCGCAAAGTAGAGTTCGTAGTCTTCGTTGCCCACTGAGAGGCCTCGGGTGGTCAATTTCCCGACCTCGCCCGGTAGACGGGCTGCGTCAACATCGGCACTAAGGTCAAGCGCCAGGATGGCATCAATCAGGGCCTGATCCTCACGAGTGTCTTCCCCCTGACTGAGGCTCGAGAGGTTGCGATTGTTGCGGTCATTCAGGAAGGCGAAACTGTGTTGGGTGACAGTGATGCGACTGACGACATCAATGATCTGGTCCGCACCCCAGGCTGTTGTGGCCAAGCCCAGCAGGTTGCCTTCGCGATCGTACATAGGAGTAGCGAGCGTCAGCACCGCTCTTTCGGTATTGAGGTCGAAATACACCGGCGACCAGTACACGTGTCCGGAATTGTCGGGGTCGGCCGTCCACTCCTGCTCCAGTGTGCGATTGAACCAGGGGGCGTTGCGATAGTGGTCAAAGCGGGATTCGGTATCCAGCCTCGTCAGGCTGTTGTCGTTACCCTGTAGAAAGTAGGGCATATAGCTGGAGCCTGTTTCTGACAAAACGCCCGGTTCAAACCAGAGACCGGCGCCCGCCGCTCCGTCAAAATCCTGTAAGTGCGCCCTCAAGGCGTGTTCCAGGCTCTCCCGAAGCACTTGGGAAGCGCTATCGGACATCCCGCTCGCAACCATTTCATGAAAACTCTCGCCGATGTTAGCCAGGGTCATGGTGTAGCTCGCCAATGCAGATTGGCGGGCGTTGATGCGCGACAGTCCCGCACCTACCACCTCATTGATCTGCTGCCGGCGAAGCTCGGAGAGGGCGTCCCGTGAGTAGCTGAGATTCAGGCTGGACAACAGAAACATTCCAGCAACAAACACCAGCAACAACAAACCCAACATCCACATGATGGATTGGCGTGAAGACGGATTTTTCCGGTTATTCAGGCGGCTGGGAAGAGTCCCTGGCATTAAGGCTATCCTCGGACAATGGGTCAGGTGTCGCCGGCAGGGAGGTCCTCAAGGTGCCGGTCCAGCGCTGCCTGGGCTTGCTTGTGGCCCCGCTTTGCGGCCTCAGTGTACCAATAAACGGCTTGATCCATATCCTGCCCGATACCATGGCCGGTGGCGTACATCTGGCCCAGCAGGAACGCGGCCTCACCAGAGGCCGGCGCGGCCTTTTCTGCCCACACCAATGCACTGGCGTAATCCTCAAAGGCATAGAAAATCGTGGCCATGTTCGCCTGCGAGCGCACGTCGCCGTTGTCTGCCGGGCCTTGGCAGGCTTTTCTGGCCTCGCTGTAATTACGAATGGCCGTCAATAGGTAGCAGTCACTCAGGGCCCGGTCTGAAACTCCGTTGTCATCGGCAACCACCACCTTGGCTGGCTCCGGCTCAGCAGGAGGCTTGGGTTCCGGTATCGGCGGTTGCCGCTCAACCCGTTCCGAAAAGGCAGCAACATGGTCCGGGCATGAGTAGTTGTAGCCGGCTTGATAGCGCTGAAGCATTGCGTTGGTCGCAGGCTCATTGGCGTATTTTTCAGCCACGGCCTCACAACGCGCATCCCTTTCGCGCTCTACTTGTTGCAGCATGGAAGCCCGGGACGGATCGTCGCGGTGCTCAGCAAGGTATTCCGTCAGTGGGTCGATGTACGGCTGGTCAAACAGCGCCTGCTGCTCCCTTTGGTACGGATTCGACGATCCCGGGTTAACAATTTTCTTCATCACCTGCCCGGTTCGTTCCAGCAAATCCGACGACGCCTTGGACAAACGATCACCGTCAACGCTTGCGCACCCGCTGAGAAGGACGAAAATCAGAAGACAGGAATACGGACGATACATCTACACTCACCAGCCGTTTTCAACAGTCGATTGAGCGCCTAGTTTTACATGGAAGAAGGCCCGTTCAAACCGTTTCTTTCGAGGCTTATTTGCCGATGCAGAAACTGCTGAAGATTTTTCCCAGCAAGTCATCGGGCGTCATTGCGCCAGTGATCTCTCCGAGCGAATCCTGGGCGGCACGAAGGTCCTCTGCCAACAGCTCACCAGCTCCGTAGCCCTGTAACTGGTCCTCACCTTGCAGCAGGGAAACCCGGGACCGTTCAAGGGCATCCAGATGGCGACGCCGGGCGATAAAGCCGCCCTCGGTGGTACTGGCAAATCCCATGCACTGTTTCAGGTGATCGCGCAGCTCTTCCAGACCGTCTGCTGATTTGGCCGCAATGCGCACTACCGGCGCGGCACTGTCGTCCAGTTGCTCGATGCCCGCGGGTTCTCCAGTCAGGTCCACCTTGTTACGGATGACGGTCAGGGGGGCGCCGGGCGGTAACTGGTCGATGAAGTCCGGCCACAGTTGATGAGGTTCGGTTTCCGGTGTGGTCGTCGCATCCACCATCAACAGTATACGGTCGGCCTGACGAATCTCGTCCCAGGCCCTGGCAATCCCGATCTGTTCCACTTCGTCAGGGCTGTCCCGCAGGCCGGCGGTATCGATGATGTGCAGGGGCATGCCATCAATATGGATGTGTTCACGCAATACATCCCGGGTGGTGCCTTCAACCGCGGTCACGATGGCCGCTTCCCGTCCCGCCAGGGCATTGAGCAGGCTGGACTTGCCAGCGTTCGGACGGCCGGCAATCACCACCTTCATACCATCTCGCAGAATGGTGCCCTGCTGGGCTTCTGCAAGGATAATATCCAGGTCCTCAATAATGGCCTGCAGGTCATTCGCCACTTTGCCGTCTGCCAGGAAATCGATTTCCTCTTCCGGGAAATCGATCGCAGCCTCTACGTATATCCGAAGGTGGGTAACGGCCTCAACCAGGGCATCAATCCTGCGGGAAAATACCCCTTGCAGGGATCGCACCGCGCAGCGCGCTGCCTGCTCCGAACTGCTTTCAATCAGGTCAGCAATGGCTTCGGCCTGGGTCAGGTCCAGTTTGTCGTTCAGGAAAGCCCGTTCTGAAAACTCTCCGGGCCGGGCAAGGCGAGCGCCAAGTTCGCACACCGTTCTCAACAGCAGGTCCAGAATAACGGTGCCACCGTGGCCCTGGAGCTCAAAAACATCTTCGCCGGTAAACGAATGGGGATTGGGAAAATACAGCCCGATACCTTCATCGATCAGTTCCCCCCGAGTGTCGAGGAACGGCCCATAATGGGCGTAACGCGGCCTGGGCTCGAACCCCAGCATCTGTCGTGCAATGGCCGTCGCCTGCGGGCCAGATACCCGAACAATACCCACCCCGGACTGGCCCGGCGCCGTGGCAATCGCTGCAATGGTATCGGTGGCATAAAACATCGTTACTTTCCTCTTCCCCCTTGCCCCTTCGGCCCCCTGAAATAACAGAGGCTCCCAAAAGGAGCCTCCGCAATCACTGGAACCGTTGGATGACCGGTCAGCTCTTCTTGGCCGCAACTTCTGCTTCAATCTTGCGGGTAATGTACCACTGCTGGCTGATGGACAGGATGTTGTTGACCAACCAGTACAGAACCAGACCTGCCGGGAACCAGAGGAAGAACACGGTAAAGATCAGCGGCATCAACTTCATGATCTTCGCCTGCATCGGGTCCGGTGGTGTCGGGTTCAGACTCATCTGCAACATCATGCTGGCACCCATCAGGATCGGCAGAATGAAGTAGGGGTCCATGACTGACAGATCCTGGATCCACAGCATGAAGGGGGCATGTCTCAACTGCACACTTTCAAACAGCACCCAGTACAGGGATATAAAGACCGGCATCTGTACCAGTATCGGCAGACAGCCACCCAACGGGTTTATCTTCTCCCGTTTGTACAACGCCATCATTTCCTGGGACATGCGCTGGCGATCATCGCCATACAGTTCTTTCAACCGTGTCAGTTGGGGAGCCACCGCTCGCATTCTTGCCATCGACCGGTAACTGGTCGCCGACAGTTTGAAGAACACCGCCTTGACCAGGACTGTCAGCAGGATGATAGCCACACCCCAGTTGCCAACCAGCCCGTGGAACCAATCGAGAATAATGAACAACGGCAGGGCAATGAAGAACAGGAAGCCGAAATCAACCGTCCGGTCGAGGTTCGGGGCAACGTTTTCAAGGCGCTCGATGATCTTGGGACCCACATAGGCCTTGGCGGTTACTTCACTGGTTTGACCTGGCTCCACGACGGTCGCGGGATACACAAATCCCATAACATAGAGCGGTCCACGACGAGTGGACTGGAACTGGGCCGGTTGATCACGTTCGGGCACCCAGGCGGCCAGGAAGTAATGCTGAAGGAAGGCCAGCCAGCCATTGGTCACCGACTGATTGATCGGGTTCTCGGAGAGGTCGTCAAAATCGAATTTCTCGTAAGGATCTTCTGGCGAACTGACCACCATGCCCAGGAAGGCACGTATGCCCAGGCTATTCTGGGCGGTTGGGTCTGGCGCCTGATCACGGACAATCTTGCCGGTCATGTTTGCCTGCCAGACGCTATCGGACTGGTTGTTGATCTGATAACGAACATCGATCTCATAGCTGTTTCGGCTAAAGAGATACTGTTTGGTGACTTCGACATTGTTGTCGGTGGTGAAGGTGAGATCGACTGTCAGTGTATTCTCGCCTTCCTGCAGTTCGTATTCTGACGCCGACGCGTTGTAAACCGGAGCACTGCCATTGCGTTTGCTGTCGATGCCATCGCGGCCAATCAGCCCGCTTTCCATGATGTAGGTGCGCTTGCTGGTATTGGTCAACACCCTCAGTGATTCTTCGCTGTCCAGGGACCGGTCGTGCTGTAACAGAGAACTCTCAATCATGTTACCGCCTACGCGGTCGATCTTGAGCTCGTAGACATCGGTGCGCACGGTGATGAGTTGATCACTGGCAGAAACCGAGGATGTTTCCGAGGCGGACATTGTCTGGCCATCGCCTTCCGAAGTGGTGAATTCTTCGCTTGAGGTATCCGGGCCACTGGTGCTCTCGCTAGGGAGAGTCATGTCATCTGTCGATGCAGGCTGGGTACCGGTACTGGCCTGTTCCGTAGCGGGTTGGGTCTGCGGCTGGTTATAGTCTTCGTTCCAGGCGAGCACCATCATGTAACTGACAATGGCAAGGCCGGCAAATAATACAATGCGTTGAATATCCATAAACTTACTGTTTGGTCTGGTTAGTGTTATGGGTTTGGCTGGCCGGCCCGCAGCAGATGGAAGGTACTATCTCAGTGCGAACGTCAGTGCCCGGAACGGGATCATACCCGCCTTTTGCCCATGGATGACACCTCATTAGACGTTTGACCGAAAGAAAAAGGCCTCTAATGGCGCCGTGGGCGGTGATGGCTTCGACAGCGTATTGGGAACAAGTGGGGTAGTGACGGCAATGACTGGCCATCATCGGGCTGATCGCGTACTGGTAGACTCGGATGGGCAGGAGCAGCAGTTTGCGCATTAACCCGTTCCTTTGCCGGTACCGGAAAGTTCCGATGTGGTTGGTTTCTGGAGCTGGCGGTTTTTCTTCCTGAGGCGTGCCCAAAGCTCCGTCAGGGTAGCATTGAGCGCGGCATTATCAAGCTCCGTCAATCCTCGCCGTCCAAGAACCACGATGTCCAGGGCAGGGTAACCCTCTTCGTGCCTGAAGGTTTCCCGAACCCGGCGTTTAACGCGGTTGCGCTGTACCGCCAGTTTGAGATTCTTCTTTGAAAACACCAAACCGATCCTGGCGTGCCCCAGTGAATTGGGTGTGGCCAGGATCAGGAAATTTCGGTGCGGAACCCTGAGCTGTACATCGTCGAAGACTTTGCCGTAATCGGAGGGCTTGAGCAGCCGGGACGATTTTGGAAAGGTCAAAGCCTTCATCAGGCGATCAATGTCTTATGCAGACAGACGGGCACGGCCCTTGGCGCGACGACGGGAAATGACCTTACGGCCGTTGGCAGTCGCCATGCGGGCACGGAAACCGTGAACGCGCTTACGCTTCAGTACGCTTGGTTGAAACGTTCTTTTCATGGTGTCGGTCTCACATTACAGATGTTGGAAATTCAATCGTTGGCTGGAAAATGAACAGCCAAAACAGGAGCGGCATTCTATGCAATGTGCCGGTGGAATTCAATGGTTATTCGAGACCAGCCTTGGGTTATTTCCATTTTTGCTGATTCACAGTCCAGGTAATAAATTCATTAGGTCTTTTTGTATTCTCTTTAAGGATTATTATTACTGTTATTAGGCAGGCCTTTTTCTGTGGAAAACCGATGGAATTGGCTTAGAAACAGTGGATTGAATGGTTCATAAAGTAGTTGAGAAGTGGGGATGAGGCCTGTGTATATCCAAGGCAGGAAATGTGGGTAAGTTGCAGGCTTGCTCAGATCGCGATTTATCCACCGAACATCGGGGTGTCGTCCACAGGGTTTAGCGTGCTCTGTACACACAGGTCTGTGGGTAACTTTTTCTGCACGATATTTCTGTACACAAGCCTGTAGGTAAGTCTGTAAAAATTTGAAATAAAAGAAAATAAATTTCCACAGGCTGTTTATTAAATGCGTTTGGCTCTTTCACTCGGGAGGCCCTCAGGTTAGAATCCTTGGTCATCTCTTTCGTCGGGTCATGGAGATCCGTGACGAGAAATTTCTGAGGCATCGGAGGCAAGACTGTCGTGCCGAACAACATATGGCATCAGTGTCTGGAAGTACTCCGGGACGAGTTTCCCGCCCAGCAATTCAACACCTGGCTTAGACCCTTGCAGTCGGATCACCGCGAGGGTCAGTTGATGCTGTTCGCACCCAATCGGTTCGTCATGGACTGGGTGAACGAAAAATACCTCAGAAGAATTGAAGAAGTCCTGAAGGATCTGCATGGTGGCCAGGCACCTCGGATTGATATGAAGGTGGGTTCCGCGCCACGTTCATCTGACCTGGTGGTCCGTTCCGAGAACGCGGTCAGTGGTGTGGCCGCCGAACAGGAGGAAGCGGGTAGCCGGGTAACAGAAGAAGAGAAAGGCGTTGCGGCCACAGTGACCACGCCTTCGGTGAAGGCCAAGAGCACCAGCGAACGACGTTCGGTTCAGGTTGAGGGTGACATCAAGCACCAGAGTTTCCTGAACGAAGGCTTTACCTTTGACACGTTTGTGGAGGGTAAATCGAACCAGTTGGCCCGGGCGGCCTCGATGCAGGTGGCGGAGAACCCTGGTGGAGCTTATAACCCATTGTTTTTGTACGGTGGTGTGGGTCTGGGTAAGACCCACCTGATGCATGCCATTGGTAATGACATTGTACGGCGCAACCCGAGAGCCAAGGTGGCCTATCTTCGCTCCGAGCGTTTTGTGGCGGATATGGTGAAGGCGCTCCAATTAAACGCCATTAATGAGTTCAAGCGCTATTACCGCTCTGTGGACGCGCTACTGATTGACGACATTCAGTTTTTCGCCCGAAAGGAACGCTCACAGGAAGAATTCTTCCATACTTTCAATGCATTACTGGAAGGTGGGCAACAGGTTATTGTGACCTGTGACCGTTTTCCGAAAGAAATTGTGGATATGGAAGAGCGCCTTAAATCCCGTTTCGGCTGGGGCCTGACCGTGATGGTAGAGCCGCCGGAGTTGGAAACCAGGGTCGCTATCCTGATGAAAAAAGCCGAACAGGTGAATGTTAAACTCAGCAGCGAAGCGGCGTTTTTCATTGCCCAGAAAATTCGTTCAAACGTTCGAGAGTTAGAAGGGGCGCTTCGTCTGGTGATAGCGAATGCTCACTTCACTGGTTCGGAGATCACCCCGCCGTTTATCCGGGAAAGCCTCAAGGATCTGTTGGCGCTGCATGAAAAGCAGGTCAGCATCGATAATATCCAGCGTACGGTGGCGGAGTACTACAAGATCAAGGTGGCCGATTTGTTGTCAAAACGGCGTACCCGCACTGTGACCCGGCCAAGACAGGTTGCCATGTCCCTGGCCAAGGAATTGACCAATCACAGCCTGCCGGAAATTGGAGATGCGTTTGGTGGCCGTGATCACACCACGGTATTGCATGCCTGCAAAAAGATTGTAGAGCTGCAGGAAACGGATCCTGGCATCCGAGAGGATTATCAGAACTTTATGCGGCTACTGACAACCTGACCGGGTTAGCGGCAGCCAATACACATTCACCTTCCAATAAAAGAATGCTGAGTGCCATGAAACTGACGATCAGCCGAGAATCTCTGCTCACCCCCCTTCAGTCCATTGCCGGTGTGGTGGAGCGAAAACAGACCATGCCCGTTCTCTCCAACGTGTTGCTGGTGGCCGAGGATAATACCCTCACGCTGACTGGTACCAATATGGAAGTGGAACTGGTGGGCCGGGTGTCACCGGTGCACGTTGACCAGCCAGGCCGCATTACAGTTCCGGCGCGGAAACTGTCTGATATTTGCCGAGCGTTGGGTGATGAGGCGCCTATCGAGTTGGCGTTGGAGGGCGACCGCCTGCATCTGCGTTGTGGCGCCAGCCACTTTACGCTGTCGACCTTGCCGGCGGAGCATTTTCCCAACGTTGAGGATGATGCGGAAAGTTTCGGCCTGGAACTGCCCCAGAAAGAACTCAGCCGAATGTTCGATGCCACCGCCTTTGCAATGGCTCAACAGGATGTTCGCTATTACCTGAACGGGCTGTTGCTGGAAGTCGACAAGGATCACGTTCGCACCGTGGCCACCGATGGCCATCGACTGGCCATGGCGCATTTTGATTTGCCCACCGGCTGCCCGGAACCCCGCCAGGTGATCGTGCCGCGTAAGGGTGTGCTGGAACTGGCGCGTTTGCTGGATGATGTGGAAACCCCGGTGACCCTGGTGATCGGCGATAATCATCTGCGGGCAACGGTTGGGTCCTATACCTTTACCTCGAAATTGATCGAAGGCAAGTTCCCCGACTATAACCGGGTGATTCCCCGGGGTGGGGATAAAGTTGTCCTGGCGGATCGCGCTACCCTCAAGAACACACTTCAGCGTGCCGGCATTCTTTCCCATGAAAACATCCGTGGCGTACGCCTGAACCTGGCGCCCAACGAGTTGCAGGTATTTGCCAACAACCCGGATCAGGAACAGGCCGAAGACGCGCTGCCAGTCGAGTATCAGGGCGAATCACTTCAGATCGGCTTTAATGTAGGCTACCTGGTGGATGTGATGAATGCGCTGGATGAGGATCAGGTCAAGATAACCCTGGCCAATCCCAATAGCAGTGCGTTAATTGAGGCCGAAAACGACAGTCGCTGCCTCTATGTCGTCATGCCGATGCGGCTGTAGTAGGTCCGCCGGATTGGTCGTGGCCGCCAGATATTTACCGGATCAGTAAGGAAGAGAGTCATGGGAACGGTGACGAACAGCCTCAAGGGTGCCTTTCGAATCGGTCAGACCGTATCAGTGTTGGGACGCGCTGGAGTAAATTGGGTGCGGGGCGATCGACCGCCCGCGCCGCGGTTGCTCAGGCAGACGTTTGAATCCCTGGGTGCCACCTACATCAAGCTCGGACAGTTTATTGCCAGCTCCCCCACGTTTTTCCCCAAGGAATACGTAGAGGAATTCCAATACTGTCTGGACCGTACCCCAAGCCTGCCATTCAGTGTGATCCGGAAGATTATCCGGGACGAACTGGGCTGTCCGATCGAAGACGTTTACTCTGACATCGACCCGGTGGCTTTGGCATCGGCGTCGATTGCACAGGTTCATGCCGCGAAGCTGGTCACCGGTGAGGATGTGGTGATCAAGGTGCAAAAGCCGGGTGTGGAAAACATCCTGCTGACGGACCTTAATTTCCTGTACCTGTCCGCGAAAATCCTGGAGACCCTGGCGCCTAAACTATCCTGGACATCGTTGTCGGGGATCGTGGAGGAAATCCAGCGTACCATGATGGAGGAATGCGACTTCATCAAGGAAGCGAACAACCTTAAGGTGTTCCGGGAATTTCTCCATAACTCCCACAATGAAGACGCCACCGTGCCACGGGTTTACGAAAGCTGCAGTACTCGTCGCATTCTTACCATGGAGCGCTTCCATGGCGTGCCTCTGACGGATCTTGAAAGCATCCGGGGTTACGCGCGGGATCCGGAGCGCACGCTGATTACGGCAATGAACACCTGGTTTTCCAGTCTCACCCAGTGTGAGTTTTTTCATGCTGATGTTCATGCGGGTAATCTGATGGTGCTGAAAGACGGCCGGGTTGGTTTTATTGATTTCGGTATTGTCGGACGCATCCGTCCGGATACCTGGCAGGCCGTCAGTGATTTTATTTCAACGGTCATGGTCGGCAATTTTGAAGGCATGGCCGACGCGATGATTCGCATAGGTATCACCGATCAAAAAGTTCAGGTGGCTGAACTGGCTGCCGACCTGAGGCGCCTTTACCAGCAGATGGATACCATGGTGCCGGATGAAGTGCCCTATCAGGCTGAGCAAGCCGAAGATGATGTGAACAACATCCTGATGGATATGGTACGAATTGGTGAGGGCCACGGCCTGCATTTTCCAAGGGAGTTTGCGCTCCTGTTGAAACAGTTCCTGTATTTCGACCGTTACGTTCACATACTGGCACCGGAAATGGATGTCTTCATGGACGAGCGGTTGAACATGCTGCATTAATCGCGTTCACCCGCAAGGTTTTGTACACTGGGGCAGCGTTGCCGATGAGGCACGCTGCCTTTTTTGTCCCCGTCTCTTGCAGGTTGATAACCTATCGTGACCTATGGCGCTCGTTAAACTTCAATCGGAACATTTCCGCAATCTTTCGCCTGCGCCGGTCAGTTTCTCACCTTCCATTAATTTGTTGTATGGCGCCAACGGCAGTGGAAAAACCAGCGTGCTGGAAGCCATCGGTTACCTGGGGCTTGGTCGCTCATTCCGGGTAAGTCGACATCAGGCGGTGGTTAGCCACGGCCAACACAAACTGACGGTGTTCGGTGGTCTGGATCAGGGAATGTCGGGAGGAGAACAATCATCAGTTGGTGAGCTTAACCATCGTGTAGGTATCTCCAGGGATGTGACCGCTAAAGAAACCATGCTTCGAGTGGATGGCGAGGCGGTTCGTAACCTGTCTTCGCTTGCCCGGCATTTGCCCGTTTCGGTCATCGATCCAGGTGTGTTTGATATTGTTGCCGGCGGGCCCGGAAAACGCCGGCAGTTTCTCGATTGGGCAGTGTTCCACGTGGAACCTTCGTTTGCTTCGTTGTGGCAGCAGTGTCAAAGAGTGACGTCACAGCGGAATCAGATCCTGAGAAATGGTAGAATAGATGACGCTCTGATGAAGGTCTGGGATTCACAGTACACGGAGTTGGCAGAGCGACTGACGCAAGCCCGGAACGAAACCTTTCGGCTCTTTACCAAGGCTTTTTACAGTTTACTCGGTGAGATCGACGCCCCCTGGGTTGATGGGCTCAAACTGGACTATTACGTGGGCTGGGACGCCAGCCAACCCCTGGTCGAGGTACTACGTTCGCATCGGGAGCAGGAACAGAAAATGGGCCATACCCTGTACGGACCCAATCGGGCTGACATCCGCTTGCGATACCAGGGGAGACCGGTCGCGGAAACTTTCTCCCGGGGCCAGCAAAAGACGCTGGTTATTTTAATGAAGATCGCACAGGGCATGGTGTTAAGCGATCTGGGAAAGCAGGTTACCTTTCTGCTGGACGATATCAATGCAGAACTGGATGTCGTCCACAGGGCCATGCTTGCCCAAAAGCTCTACGAATTACGATGTCAGGTGTTTGTGACATCGATAGAGGCACCCAGGCCGGATGAATTATGGCGGCACACCATGCCGGAATACCGATTGTTCCACGTGGAACATGGCAAATTGACGGAAGAACAGGAACCCGGATGATGATCCTCTTTCATCGCTCTAAGATAACAGCGGCAATGGCTTCACGCCGGGAAATCACCCTTCAGGAGTACCCTAATGAGTGAATCGAACTACAACTCCTCGAGCATCAAGGTATTGAAAGGACTGGATGCCGTTCGGAAGCGGCCCGGCATGTATATCGGTGACACTGATGATGGCACGGGCCTGCATCACATGGTCTTTGAGTTGGTGGACAACTCCATTGACGAGGCGTTGGCCGGGCACTGTTCTGAAATCGGGGTGATCATCCATCCGGACGAATCGGTCACGGTCAGGGATAACGGCCGTGGCATTCCGGTAGACCTTCACAAGGAAGAAGGTGTCTCCGCTGCGGAAGTTATCATGACGGTTCTCCATGCCGGTGGTAAGTTTGATGACAACAGCTACAAGGTCTCGGGCGGGCTTCACGGTGTTGGGGTATCGGTGGTAAACGCCCTCTCCTCCTCCCTTACGTTGACCATTCGACGTGATGGCAAGGTTTACGAGCAAACCTACAACAACGGCGTACCAAAGGCGCCGCTCGATGTGGTTGGCGATACCGACGCCAGTGGTACGAAGGTCCACTTCATTCCGTCCCCGGAGACGTTTACCAGCATTGAGTTCCACTGGGATATTTTGGCCAAACGCCTGCGGGAGCTGGCGTTCCTGAACAGCGGTGTGCGTATCCGCCTGCAGGATGAGCGTAGTGGCAAGGAAGAGGTATTCGAATACGAGGGTGGCCTGCGTGCCTTTGTTGAGCACCTGAACTCCAACAAGACACCGATCAACCGCGTGTTTCATTTCATCAAGGAACGTGAAGACGGTATTGCGGTGGAAGTGGCCATGCAGTGGAACGATGCCTTCCAGGAAAATATCTACACGTTTACCAACAACATCCCGCAGCGCGACGGTGGTACCCACCTCGCTGGGTTCCGTGCGGCCCTGACCCGTTCGCTCAACAACTATATTGAGCACGAAGGCCTGGGCAAAAAGGCCAAGGTCAGCACGTCCGGTGATGACGCTCGGGAAGGTCTGACGGCTATTATCAGCGTGAAGGTTCCTGACCCCAAGTTCTCGTCCCAGACCAAGGACAAGCTGGTTTCTTCCGAGGTCAAAACCGCGGTTGAGCAGGAGTTGTATCAATCCTTTGCGGACTTTCTGCAGGAGCAGCCCAACGAGGCCAAGCTGATCGTCAACAAGATGATTGAAGCGGCCCGCGCCCGTGAAGCGGCCCGCAAGGCCCGTGACATGACGCGCCGCAAGGGGGCGCTGGACATTGCCGGTCTGCCGGGCAAGTTGGCGGACTGTCAGGAAAAAGACCCCGCTCTTTCCGAACTGTTCATAGTGGAGGGTGATTCCGCCGGTGGTAGTGCCAAACAGGGGCGCGATCGGAAGACACAGGCCATCCTGCCACTCAAGGGTAAGATCCTGAACGTGGAGAAGGCCCGCTTCGACAAGATGTTGTCCTCGGCGGAAGTGGGTACGCTCATCACCGCGCTGGGCTGCGGCATCGGGCGAGAGGAATTCAATCCGGAAAAACTCCGCTACCACTCCCTGATTATCATGACCGATGCGGACGTGGACGGTTCCCACATCCGTACGCTGCTACTCACCTTCCTGTTCCGTCAGATGCGTGAAATTATTGAGCGTGGCCATGTGTTCATTGCCATGCCACCGCTGTACAAGGTCAAGCGTGGCAAGCAGGAGCAGTACCTGAAAGACGAGAAAGCCAAGGAAGCGTACCTGACACAGACCGCCCTGGAAGGCGCCCAGCTCTATGTCAATCCGGACGCACCGGCTATCAAGGATTCCGCTCTGGAAACCATGGTGAAGGATTACCAGGCGGTGATGGCGATGATTGATCGTCTGTCCCGTGCCTATCCGGCCAAGGTGCTCCAGCAAATGCTGGACAACGTGACGCTGAAGCCGGAACACCTGAAGGAAGAGGCGGAAGTGGCTCGTTGGGTGGCTCGCCTGGGTGACGGTCTTCAGTTGGATACCCGCACCGGTACCAAGTACACCTTCTCGGTGGAAAAGGACACCGAACGCAATCTCTACCTGCCGAAGGTGGTGATTTATGTGCACGGGATTCCCCACAACCACGTGTTCAGCCATGAGTTCTTTGAGTCGTCTTCCTACGCGGCCATCGCGAGAATGGGGGAAACGCTGGACGGTTTGATCGAAGACGGCGCCTATATCCAGCGTGGCGAGCGCAAGCAAGCGGTGCTGTCATTCGAGGGCGCTCTGGAATGGCTGATGAAGGAAGCCCAGCGCGGCCTGAACATCCAGCGCTACAAGGGGCTGGGCGAGATGAACCCGGAGCAGTTGTGGGAGACCACCATGGATCCGGAGACTCGTCGCATGATGAAGGTCACCATCGAGGATGCTATTGCGGCAGACCAGATCTTCACCACCCTGATGGGCGATGACGTCGAGCCACGGCGCTTGTTCATCCAGAGTAATGCGCTTGAGGTGACTAACCTGGACGTGTGATCGCGGCGGGTTTTGTGATCGGACCCGGTTTATCCGGGCACATGAAAAAGGCGACCCGATGGTCGCCTTTTTTATTGCTAATTCAGTAACTTAACTGAATCGTGACTGACTGGAATCAACCCCCATTACCCGTCGATGTATCAGAGGACTTGCTGTCGTGCTGGGACGCAAGGTGTGGCGCCATAACATCCTCGAGGGTGTAACCGGTCAGTCGTCGGATGGAGCGCCAAAGGTAGTAGAAAATGGCGATCATCATGATCATCGAGGGGATGGCGATCATGGGATAACTCACCAGGGTCATTCTGCCCAATTCCTCATTGAACGCCTGGGTTCCAGACGGGCTGGTAACAATCCACTTGGCCAACACGTAATTCATGATGGAGGAGAACAGGAAGGTCAGGCTGAAGAAATAGCTGGCCTTGAGTAGGCGCGCCTCGAACTCGTCCTCACTGTCGTTCTCTTTCAGAACCGCCTGAATCTTGTCCACGTTCAGCACGGACGGGTTGTACAGCAGCGTTCTAACCAGCGGATAGCGTGTACGGGTTGAAACGAGCACGGCAATACCGATGACGGCGGGAACAGCCGCTTCCTTGATCGCCAGCCAGCCGGCATCCAGCTCCATCAGGCCGATACCGCCGGTCAAACCGACGCTGACAATGCCGAGCACCGCGATAAAGTTGTATTTGCGATAGCGCACCAACTCGAACAGTCCCCACCCAAGGGGGAACGCGAGACCGATGACCAGGGCCATGACACTGCCCAAATATTCATCCCCGCTCAACTTCATCAGAATGACGGAGGGAATGATGATACTCACGAGTAGATCAACCCAGGGCCTTGGCTTGTGGGTCGGTGGAGATTGGATTTCCGGGTCGGTCATAAATCAGCCTGATCGTTCGGGGAAGTGATGCCGGTGGAATCCAGCATACCGAAAAAGTCGTCAGGCAGTATACGATGAAACCGTGAGTGTGAGTAACCGAGGTCGGCGGTACCGGCCCGCTAACGCGGGCCGTTTGTCAGTTGGTGTGGTAGTGGCAGGTGCGCTTCAGAAAGAACCGGAAGTGGAACTGCTGGTGCCCTCACCTGCGGTCTGTACCAGGTTATTATCCCCTGACTGCCACAGCTGCTGGGCGCCAGGATCGGTTTCGCTGCGCTTCAGGCATTTCCACTCGATGGAGGTCTCCGCTGGTAGATTGATCGACCCACTCCAGGTTGGGTAGGCTGTTGGATCCAGTTTTACCGCATCGGCAGGTGACCAGTTACCCAAAGCATCGTTGTTGCCGGTAACGTACACACTTTGCCCCATGATGGTAGTGCCGTTCTGGCACTGGAAGGTGACGGATGCCGTCCCTGCTGTTGGCGGATTGGGATCGCTTCCGTCACAGGGGGCAGCGCTATGAAGTGCCGCTGCCTCCATCGCCGGTACCGTCAGTGCCACCTGGCCATTCTGCACCGTTACGCAGGCACCGTTGCCAGCCACATTGCGATAGTTTCCATCAGCCAGCCCGGTGCTGAAAGTCCGTGACAGTGTGCTGCCTTCACGGTTGATGGCGACGAACCCCTTATTGCCCCGACTGAACGCAATCTGGTTATTGCCATTGTCCCACCAGCTGTTCACGCCCTGGCCGTCAGTCTCAGCCCGGAAGGCAACCATGTTGGCAATGGAGTCCCAGCGATGTTCGCATACCCAGGCGGAGCCGCACTGAGCGGTGCCGTTCTGGTAGACGTTTTGGGCTGGAGGGCCCTGGTCACCGTTGGAAAACGCGTAACTCGACATTACCTTGGGGTAGCCATAAGGCCAGCCCAGCATGAACACGTTGGCCAAGTTGTAGAGATCACCATCCTTGTAGGTCAGCACATTGCTGCCACCGGCACCGTGGCCACGTTGGTTGTCATGGTTGTCGGTGAATACAACGGCATCACCGCCGGACAGGAAGCCCCAGCTCTCTCCAAAGGCGTTGAGGTTGGCTAGTTGCTGGTTCTTGAAGACGTTGCCGATGGACGCGCTGTAGCGGAACTCGGTGACGTCTGACGTACCCGTGTACTCAGTGGCACTGACGGCTTCGCCACCCAGGTCGATGACCTCCTGGAATACGTACAGCGGGCCGCCGGCCTGATTGATGACGGCGCCTATATCACCGGGCGACATATGTTTGGCGGCATCCACCCGTATACCCTTCACACCCAGCGACGTGAGCTGATTGAGATAGCCGGCCAGAGTGTCGCGCACGTAGCCGCTTCCGGTATCCAGGTCCGGTAAGCCGACGAGGCGGCAATTGCGAACGCGCCAGGCATCCGAACTGTAATCCGAGCCGTTGATACTGCATTCGGCGTGGAAATCATTGCCACTGTAGATAGGATAGGTCAGGGAATCGCTGCTGTAATAGGACCCGGCCGTGCCGTTTCCCGTACCATTGGCGGTATGGTTGATCACGGCATCCACATAAACGTCGACCCCGGCCGTGTTGCAGCGCGAAACCATATCGGCGAACTGGCTGCTGTTACCACTGCGGCTCTGGAGCTGGTAGCTGACAGGTTGATAGCGCGTCCACCAGGCGCTGCCCTGAATGTGTTCCTGCGGCGGTGACACCTGAACGGCGCTGTAACCCTTAGGGCCAAGAAACTGTTCACATTCAGTGGCGACATCGCTCCACTTCCATTCGAACAGATGGACAAAGGTACCGGCGTGGGCAGTATTGATGGGCAACGCAAGTGTCAGGCCGAGACTGACACCGGTTACCAGGCGTTGTATGGAGATCATTGTGTGCTCCTGTCTTGTATTTGTTGTGGAGACGATCCAATGGCCAATGCCGCCTGTTGACGGCAGTTGTGGATGTCCATTGTCAACATGAAGTGTTCAATCGTTAGCCAAAACATCCTTTCGCACAGTTTGCGGGGAGTAGTCAGGGGGAGGAGTTACAGAATTTATGTCGTGTTAAATGACGTGTCATTAAACTGCAACACGCTCACCAATGGGATCGGTTAAGCTTGCAGCCGGTGTTTTGACGGGGCTTTAGGAGGAAGCATGAAGATCATTGCGTTTTACAGTCTTAAAGGTGGTGTTGGAAAAACCGCAGCGGCTGTAAACATCGCCTACCTGGCCAGCCAGGCCGGCATTCCCACCCTGTTATGGGATCTCGACCCTCAGGGGGCGGCTAGCTGGTACCTGGCGGGAACCGACGAGATCAAGGGTCGGAAACTGGCTGCACTGATGGATGGCAAGACCCCCATCGGCAAATTCATTCGGGCCAGCGCCTACCCTGACCTCGATTTTATCCCGGCCCATAACAGTTTTCGCAACCTTGATGTCCGGCTGGATAAGGACGACAGCGCCAATACCCTCAAAAACTGGCTGGCGCCGCTATCGGAGGAAACCAGCCTGGTCGTACTGGATTGCCCGCCCTCAATGTCGCGGTTGTCCGAGCAGGTGTTGAAAACCGCCGATGGCGTGTTCGTGCCGGTGGTTCCGACCTGGCTCGCTCTGAATAGCTGGCAACAGCTCCAGGCCTTCGCCAAGGACAAGAAGCTCAAACCCGGTCGTCTGCACCCGTTTTTCTCCATCGTGGACCGCCGCAAGAATCTGCATCGCGAGATGGTGATCCATCGCAAACAGCGCCTCGAGAATGGGCTGAACGCGCTGATTCCCAATGCCAGTGTGGTGGAGAAGATGGGTGAGAGTGGCCAGCCGGTGGAACTGATGGATCGGTCATCCGCAGCTGCCGATGCCTATCGGCGCTTGTGGAAGGAAATCAGGAAGTTGATCTAGAACGGATAGAGCCCATAAAAAAAACGCTGGTCAGCTTCACACTGACCAGCGTTCCGGTATACAGCGGCAGGTGTGTTAATGACCCTGCCAGAAGGTGTTAGCCCACTTCTTTCAGTGCCTGCTCAACGATCGCCAGGCCTTCCTCAAGAATATCGTCCTCGATGGTGACCGGCATCAGGAAACGCAAGGTATTGCCGTACATGCCGCAGCTCAGCAGGATCAGGCCATTTTCCTTGGCTTTCTTGGTAACGGCCGCCGCCAGGTCTGCCCGCGGTTCCTTGCTGGTCTTGTCGGTGACCAGTTCAATGGCAGCCATGGGCCCGAGGTTGCGCACGTTGTCCACGTGGGGGAACTGTTCCTGCCACTGATCAAAGCGTTTGCGCAGGGTGTCACCCAGGCGCTGACTCTTGCCCAGAATGTCTTCTTCCTTGAACACGTCAAATACTGCCAGGGCTGCCGCACAGGCCGTCGGGCTGCCGGTGTAGGTGCCGCCGAGGGAGTTCGGGCCGGACGAGTCCATAACCTTGTCGGTACCGACAATGGCTGAGATCGGCATGCCATCGGCCATACTCTTGGCCATGGTCATCATGTCGGGCTCGACACCGCTGTGTTCAATGGCGAACATCTTGCCGGTCCGGCCAAAGCCGCTCTGAACCTCATCCGCGATCATCAGGATGCCGTTTTCATCGCAGATCTTGCGAATCTCTTTGAGGAAGCTGGCTGGTGCGGCGTAGAAACCGCCCTCACCCAACACCGGCTCAATCACGATGGCGGCGGTCTCATTGCCGGGTGAATCGGTCTTCATGGCCATCTTCAGGCCACGGAGCGCTTCATCCTCACTGACACCGTGATAGGGAACCGGATAGGGGGCGCGGAAGACGGTGCCCGGCATCGGGCCGAAATCGGTCTGGTACGGGGCGGCTTTGCCGTTCATGGCCATGGTGTAGAAAGTACGGCCGTGATAACCGCCGTCAAAGCAGATCACATTGGTTTTGCCGGTCGCCGCGCGGGCGATTTTCATGGCGTTTTCCAGGGCTTCTGCGCCGGAGTTGGCCAGCATGACCTTGGCGTGGCCCTTTACCGGAACCACTTCACTGAGCTTCTGCGCCAGCTTCACATAGCCCTCATAGGGCATGACGGTCTGGCAGGTGTGCATCAGCTTGTCCAACTGCGCCTTCACCGCTTCAACCACTTTGGGGTGACGATGGCCGATATTCAGTACACCAATGCCGCCGGCGAAGTCGATCATACGCTTGCCATCGGCATCCCAGAGCTCGGCATTGGTCGCATGGTCGGCAAACTGCTCGTTGGGGCTGGCAGCACCGGCCGCGACATAACGTTCTTTGAGTGCCTGCAATTCTTTGTTCGTCACTTTGCCTCTCCTCGAATTCGGTTTGGTACTGTCAGCATACACGAAATGATGGCCCGGTTTGAAAACCCGGCCCTGTTGTTTCTACGTACTGCGGCCGCCAATGTCCTCCCGGAACTGAAGTTCCGCAAGTCTCCGGTACAGCGGATTCCGTTCGACAAGTTCATCGTGGTTGCCGATATCCTGAATAATTCCGGCGTCCATCACAATGATACGATCGGCGTGCCTGACGGTGGCCAGCCGGTGTGCGATGACCAATGTCGTGCGGTTGGACATCAGTCCCGGCATGGCTTGCTGGATCAGGTGTTCGCTTTCTGCATCCAGTGCGCTGGTCGCCTCATCCAATAACAGTATAGGCGCATCCGCAAGCAGTGCGCGGGCAATCGCCAGCCGCTGCTTCTGCCCCCCCGATAGCCCGAGACCCGTATCGCCCAGTGGTGTTTCATAACCCTTTGGCAGTTTGCGGATAAACTCATCGGCATGGGCAATCCTGGCGGCCTTCACCATGGCAGTGTCGCTGGCCTCCGGTCGGGCGTAGCGGATGTTATCGGCAATGGTGCCGTGAAACAGCGCGGGGTTCTGAGGCACTAGCGCAAAGCATCGGCGCAGGTCTGTAAGCGCTAACTTACGACTATCAACGCCGTCGATAAGAATCTGCCCCGTGTCGGGGTCATAGAACCTCAAGAGCAGATCGAACAACGTAGACTTTCCAGCACCGGAGGGACCAACCAGTGCCACGGTTTCGCCTGCCTGGATGCGAAGTGAAAGGCTTTTCAGAACCTCGATATCGCGACGGGCCGGATAGGAAAAGGTCAGATGTCGGATCTCGATATCGCCGCGAAGGGGGTCGGGCAGAGCCTGGGTGGCGTTTGCCCCACTGAGGATTTCACTGGGTGTCTGTAGCCTGTCTCTTATACACATCTCCGAGCCCACGAGACGGACTCCTATCTCGT
>CAJXOQ010000037.1 GCA_913057975.1 uncultured Marinobacter sp. | reverse complement strand
ACGAGATAGGAGTCCGTCTCGTGGGCTCGGAGATGTGTATAAGAGACAGGAGTCATGGTGACCGTACCGGGCCGGTGTTGGTGTTCCTGCATGAATCCCTGGGCAACATTGCCTTATGGAAACAGTTTCCCAGCCAGTTGGCAGAGGCCACAGGCCTTGATGCGCTGATCTATGAACGCCGTGGTTACGGTGCCTCCAGTGACGAGCCACTGCCGCGTCCCTACGATTACCTGGAGCAGGAAGGCACCGTGTGGTTGCCACGGTTGCTGGATGCGCTGGCGATTGACGAAGTGATTCTGGTGGGCCATAGCGATGGTGGCTCCATTGCCTTGATTGCCGCAGCAGCGCTGAAGGCGCGGGTAAAGGGATTGATCACCATGGCCGCCCATACCTGGGCCGATCACCTGACCCTGGCAGGTATCCGTGACATGCGTCGGCGCTACCTGGAAGAAGGCATTCGCGAGAAGTTGCTGCGCCATCACGGCGAACGGACTGATGAATTGTTCTTCGCCTGGCAGGACGTCTGGCTGGATGAAGGCTTTCAGGAGTCCATGGATTTTGGCCCCTGGCTGGACGCCATTCGTTGCCCGGCTATGATCATTCAAGGGGATGATGATGAATACGGGGTTCCGGAACAGGTGACCCGGATTGTGGAAGGCATCGGACATCGGGCCGAACCGGTGTTCATGGCTGAAACGGGACATTCGCCCCACATACAGCAGCTTGACCGGGTGCTGGCGTTGATCAGCGGTTTTTTGCGAATAGACAGAGGCCAAAAAAGTACGATTTTTGGTTGACGTTTACGTAGACGTCAATTTAACCTGTAGACAGTATAAACGCACAAAAATAACAAAAGGTAGAATGGCTCATGAGTGACCCGTTCGTTCTGGAGACCCAAAGCCTCGTCAAAGAGTTCAAAGGCTTTGTGGCGGTCGACGACGTTAACCTGAAGGTGCAGCGCGGCCATATACATGCCCTGATCGGCCCCAATGGCGCGGGCAAGACCACGGTATTCAACCTGCTTACCAAATTCCTGATTCCTACCCGAGGCAAGATCCTGTTCAAGGGTGAGGACATCACCTCGATGAAATCGGCGGCCATTGCCCGCAAAGGTGTGGTCCGTTCCTTTCAGATTTCTGCGGTTTTTCCCCATATGACGGCGCTTGAGAACATTCGCGTCGCTCTGCAGAGTTTTGAAGGCAACTCCTTCCGCTTCTGGAAATCCGGCGAGTCCCTGAACAAGCTCAATGAGCGCTGCATGGAACTGCTGGACAGTGTCGGGCTGACTGAATTTGCCAACACCACCACCGTCGAACTTGCCTATGGTCGTAAGCGCGCTCTGGAACTGGCCACCACCCTGGCGATGGAGCCGGAGTTGCTGTTGCTGGACGAGCCCACCCAGGGCATGGGCAGTGAAGACGTGGATCGGGTCGTTGAACTGGTGCGCAAGGCCGCTCAAGGCCGCACGGTGTTAATGGTGGAGCACAACCTGGGTGTGGTCAGCAAGCTATGCGATCGGGTAACGGTGCTGGCTCAGGGTTCTGTGTTGACCGAAGGGGATTACCAGCAGGTTTCCGACGACCCACGGGTTCGCGAAGTGTATATGGGTGGCACCGCCACTAAAAAGCAGGAGGCGGCGGAATGACACAGGCGCATCCAAAAGAGTACGAACAGCTTCGAATCTCCGGGCTGCACGCATTTTATGGAGAATCACACATTCTCCACGGCATTGATATGGAAGTTCAGCGTGGGGAGTTGGTCACGCTGCTGGGCCGTAATGGTGCCGGCCGCAGCACAACCCTGAAAGCGATTATGAATATGGTGGGCCGGCGTACCGGTTCCATTATGATCAACGGTGAGGAAACCATGTCCTGTGCACCTCACCATATTGCCAGGTTGGGAGTCGGGTATTGCCCCGAACACCGGGGCATTTTTTCCGGACTTAATGTCATGGAAAACCTGACACTTCCGCCCGTCGTCCGAAGCGGCGGCATGGGACTGGAAGAAATTTTTTCAATGTTCCCGAACCTGTACGAGCGCCGCACGAGTCAGGGCAGTAAGCTCTCCGGTGGCGAGCAGCAGATGCTGGCGATGGCAAGGATTCTGAGAACGGGTGCCAACATGCTGTTGCTGGATGAAATCACCGAAGGCCTGGCTCCGGTTATCGTTGAGACGCTGGGCGAGGTGTTGGTCAAGCTGAAGGAAAAAGGCCTGACCATTGTCCTGGTCGAGCAGAATTTCCATTTCGCCGCACCCCTGGCGGACCGTCACTACGTGATGGAACACGGCCAGATTGTGGAGGAGATCAGCGCCGACGAGCTTGAGGCCAAGCAGTCGATGCTGGACAAATACCTGGGTGTGTAAGGCCTGGGGATGAGAGTGAAATAAAGAGTGCAACAAGAGCAATAAGAACGAAACCCGAAAACCAACGCAAAGACAGTAGCGGAGAAACAACAATGACAATCACCAAAAAGCTTCTGACATCAGCGATTGCATCAGCCATGTTTGTGGGTGCTGCCCAGGCTGAGATATCCGACAATACCGTTAAAATCGGTTACCTGGCCGACATGTCCGGCACCTATCGTGACCTGGCGGGACCAAATGGCCAGACAGCCCTGGAAATGGCCATTGCGGACTTCGGTGGCACGGTCAATGGCGCCAAGATCGAAGTGGTCAGCGCGGATGATCGTAACAGCCCGGATTCCGCCTCCAGTACTGCCCGGCGCTGGGTGGAGAACGAGAACGTTGATTTGATTGCCGGCCTGGTTGCCTCTTCGGTCACCATTGCCGTCAGCAACATCCTGGAAGAAAACGACAAGCTGGGTATCGTCTCCGGTTCTGCCGCGTCCAGCATCACCAACGAGCACTGCACGCCGAACCATATCCACTACGTGTACGACACCTACCCGCTGGCCAACGGTACGGCAAGCGCGGTGGTTAAAGAAGGTGGCAAGAGCTGGTTCATCCTGACCGCTGACTACGCCTTTGGGCACGCCCTGGAAGGGGACGTAACCCGCGTGGTGGAAGAAAATGGCGGCGAAGTGATGCAGGCGGTGCGTCATCCGTTCCCGACCTCTGACTTCTCCTCCTTTATCCTGCAGGCGCAGTCCTCAGGCGCTGACGTGGTGGCTCTGGCAAACGCAGGTGCAGACACCACCAATGCCATCACCACCGCCGGTGAATTCGGCCTGACCCAGTCCGGCCAGACCCTGGCAGCGCTGCTGTTGTTCCTGACCGACGTTCATGCACTGGGTGCTCAGTCTGCCCAGGGCATTCAGCTCACCACCGGCTGGTACTGGGACATGAACGACGAAACCCGTGCCTGGTCTGACCGTTTCATGGAAAAAACCGGCGTTCGTCCCACCATGGTTCACGCCGGTATCTACTCCAGCGCCATCCAGTACCTGAACGCTGTGAAGGCCACCGGTTCGGATGCCGCCCAAACGGTACGCAAGCAGATGATGGATACGCCGATCAACGACATGTTTGCCAAGAACGGCATCATTCGTGAGGACGGCCGCATGGTCCACGACATGTACCTGGCAGAAGTGAAAACCCCAGAGGAGTCCAAGAGCGAGTGGGATCTGTATGACATCGTACGGACCATCCCAGGGGACGAGGCCTATCGCCCGCTGTCCGAGAGCAAGTGCAAGCTCGTAACCCAAAACTGATGTTCTGACCGACTGGGCCGTCCCGCGCTATCCAACAGTACTGGCGCGGGGCGGCCACTGACCTGCAGACACGCAACTTGTGAATGATCAGTTGCGCTGCTTTTGGAGTTTGTAACATGACCGAGATTCTGGGAGTCCCCGTGGCCGTGCTGTCTGGCCAGTTGATGCTCGGGGTGATCAATGGCGCCTTTTATGCTCTGCTGAGCCTCGGCCTGGCGGTTATATTTGGCCTGCTGAAAATTATTAATTTCGCCCATGGCGCCATGTACATGCTCGGTGCCATGTGTACCGTACTGATTTTTGATGCCTTCGGCGTCAATTACTGGGTAGCGCTCTTCGTCGCGCCCGTGATCGTGGGCTGTTTCGGCATTGTGCTGGAATACTTCCTGTTGCGCCGCATCGCGGGCCAGGATCACATCTACAGCCTGTTGTTGACCTTCGGGATTGCACTGATCCTTCAAGGTGTTCTAACCAATATTTATGGCGTTTCCGGCCTTCGCTATTCCATGCCGGAGATGTTCAGAGGTGGTATGAACCTCGGGTTCATGTTCCTTCCCTACTATCGTGCCTGGGTAATCGTGGCAGCCTTGCTGGTGTGCTTCGCAACCTGGTTCATGATTGAGAAAACCCGGCTTGGCTCCTACCTGCGGGCTGGCACGGAAGATTCCCAGCTGATGCAGGGATTTGGCATCAATGTGCCACTGCTGATCAGCCTCACCTACGGTTTTGGTGTCATGCTCGCCGCGTTCGCCGGTGCGCTTGCCGCACCCATTTATTCGGTGTCACCGGTGATGGGTTCCAACATACTCATCGTAGTGTTCGCCGTGGTGGTCATCGGCGGTATGGGTTCCATCGCCGGAGCGGTGATTACCGGCCTGATGATGGGAGTCGTGGAGGGGTTCACCAAAGTGTTCTACCCGGAAGGGTCGGCAGCCGTAATCTTCCTGGTGATGGTGGTTGTCCTGTTGATTCGCCCGTCGGGCCTGTTTGGTAAGGAGGCATAGTCATGGCGAACGCAACCACGCAGACAGATATCCAGCAAAGTATTGTTCAGCAGCAGAAATCCGAGCAACGCAAGAAGCAGATCCTGAATCTGGTGTTGCTGGTGCTGCTCCTGCTGGCACCGGCGGTGATGTACCCCGTGTTCCTGATGAAAATCCTGTGCTTCGCCCTGTTCGCAGTGGCGTTCAATCTCCTGCTGGGCTACACCGGCCTGCTGTCATTCGGACACGCAGCGTTCCTGGCAGCGGGCTCGTACACCACCGGTTACCTGCTCTCGAATTTCTCCGGTCTGACGACCGAAATGGGGATCCTCGTGGGCACAGCGGCGGCGACGGTGTTGGGCCTCGGCTTCGGGGTTGTGGCCATTCGCCGCCAGGGTATCTATTTCGCGATGATCACCCTGGCGCTGGCGCAACTGGTCTACTTCTTCTTCGTGCAGGCTCCCTTTACCGGTGGCGAGGACGGGATGCACGGCGTACCCCGCGGTCATCTTTTCGGCCTCGTTGACCTGAGTAACAACTACGCCATGTACTACTTCGTGCTGGCGGTCTTCCTGGGAGGCTATCTGGTGGTGCAGCGGATTGTTGGCTCGCCCTTCGGGCAGGTGCTCAAGGCGATCAAGCAGAACGAGCCACGGGCAGTGTCCCTTGGCTACAACGTGGATCGCTACAAGCTGCTCGCCTTCGTGATTTCAGCAGGCCTGGCGGGCCTGGCCGGATCGGTGAAAACCGTGGTGTTCCAGCTCGCGTCTCTCAACGACGCCCACTGGCACATGTCCGGCGAAGTCATCCTGATGACGCTTCTGGGTGGTACCGGCACGTTGCTGGGCCCGGTGGTCGGTGCGACCTTCGTGGTGAATCTGGAATATCAGCTGGCCCAGGGGCCGTTGGGTGACTGGGTAGACCCCATCCTTGGCGGCATCTTCGTGCTGACGGTGATGGCCTTCCGCTCGGGGATTGTGGGCGAGATCCAGAACTTCATGCGCAAAAACATGAGTTAGTCGTCACTGGCCGCCCAACTGCCATACCCCAGCTCCATGACCCGGGCCACTTCGGTCTCGGGTATGGCCGCCAGGTCGCCAAGTTCAAGGGTGTCGTAGTGAAACGCATAGAGGCGGGACGTGAATTCCGCCACGGGCAGGGATGCCTCACCCCGAATCTCTCCGTTTCCCCGGGTTGAGCAGGTGATGCCCTGGCCCCAGTCCTGGCCACTGTCGTTATTGGGATTGAAGAAGTACACCCGCATTTCGTTTCTGGGGCTCAGGGCCACTCGTAGGATGGTAATGGCATGTCGGCCAACGAAGCGGGCGGCGCTGTCGGTAACGGCGATACCGGCAGGCTGGTGGTGAATCACCGGAATGTTGCCGTTGTAGTAGGGGTGATAGCTGGCGTAGAAGTGTCGGATGAAATCGTCGTAGTCCGTAATCTCCCCAGTGTGGATATCGGCCACCACCTTGAAGCCGTGGCTTACCCACCAACCATAGAATTCCGGGTTGATCCAGCGATGGGCGTCATCGTTCCGGTCTTCACAGCGCCGCCACATTTCACCATAGATCCGGTCCAGGTGGGGAATGAGAATCAGTGAAACCGGGTCTACGTCGACGGGAGTGTCCTTGATCAACCCCTGTTCCAGATTCTTGGACGACACTTCCCGCCCTTCAAATCGGCTCAGCACTTCGTTGTCGCGGGCTGCCCAGGTGAGTACCTGGAGCAGGTAATCGGCCTCGTTGGCGGCCCACATGGACAGTCCTATAGCGGACTGGCAACTGGGATTGTTGCCCTGGCCCACACCCAGTGGCTGGCCCAACAGGTTGAGTACACCAGCGAGCAGAAATACTCCCGGTGGCACTGCATCACCAAAGGCCTCCGACAGGACCTGTTTCGTTTCCGTCGATAATCTGAGTTTGATCTGCCGCCAGAGGGCCTGCGCAACCGGTGGGGTGAAGAGTGAGCCCCGCTCCAGCATCATGGTCAGGCCATAGACCGCCTGACAGGTTTCCGGATGGATGGCTTCATCAATCAGCGCATCCACGAGTTGGTTGTAACAATAGAAATCATCCAGCCCGGTCATCGTCAGCCCCAGGGCGGTGGGGATGAGCTCTTCCTCGTCGCTGGTGCGCAGAAACCGCAAAAACACCGCGTGATAGGGCGACGCCAGCCCGGTATCGTGCATATTGCGGGCAAACTCGTTGGCTTCCGCGGAGAGCTCAACGTCGTCCATTTTGGCCAGGCGTAGCTGGTACAGGTCCAATCCGGGATCTTCACGGCTACCGGGAGTGGGTGCAAACAGAGCCCTCACCAGGCGGGTGGCGTCGGCGGTGCCAGTGGTTTTGAGTTCCGGGTCATACAGGCATTTGGCGATCTGGCCAATCATGTCGCAGATGCTGTCCACCTGCACGGGCCCTTGTTCCAGCAGCCGCCACACCTCAGCCACCAGGCTGTCCATCAGGTTTTCGTAGCCAAGGTGGGATATCAGGTATTGGTATAGCCCCAGAACGAGGGGGCCTAGTTGTTTGGGCCGTTCGCGGTCCGCTTCACTGAGGTTGCCAGACAGCAGGTCCAGGTTCAGGGCCATCACCTGGGTGAGGAAATGTCGGGCCTGCTCTGAGGAAATGCCCGGGTGAAAATAGTCGCCGCGTACCACCGCCAGCAGGCGAATTTCGCTGATGGCCTCGACAACCGTAGTGACGGCACCGGCTTCACGCAGTGAATGCTTGGCGAGAGCGGGCTGCAGAATGGCAGGTTTCGACCAGTCACTGGCGCCGAAGATGCCGGCTGATTCCAGAGCGCGAACCCGGCGGTACAGGACATCGAAGCCCCCCGGCAGGGTCATCAGAAGGCGTGCACGTTCCAACAACCCCAGGCTGGAGGCTTGTGGCGACGCACTGCGGGCGCGGGCAAAGTCTGCCAGGGCGGCATCAAGTTGCAATGAAGCCTGGGCAAGATCCAATGGTCAGCTCCTTTTCCGTTTTCCCTGATTCCGTCGTATCCGCTGCCTGGTAAAGGATGTAACAACAGGCGCGTCGAGGGCAGTTATAGGAGCCAGTGTAGTCGCCCTCGATCGAGAAACGAAGCTTCTGAAGATTGATACGGTATTTGCGTATCTCGTCAAATGGCCAGGAAAGCTGGGTGAAGGAACGTTGAATCTTTGCCCTGAACATTCTGGGCACTACAGTGAATGAGAGGCTGGATTAGGCATTGCGGGACCAGTGGAAGGGTTTAAGTAAGCTCTGCGACAGCTATGAATCGGGCTGATGGAACCCGGGCCTGGAGTCGTCGTTGCGACATGTTGGAGCCATAGCTGAAGCAGAGCATGCAATGTCCTTGTTGGCGATTACACCGAGCCTACCAGTGATGGTGACGTCATTGCAGGTGCAGCCTTGGTCAGTGTTCCCTGCAACGCCAGCACCAGTTCATCCACTCGCCGTTCCGCCTCAGCAACGGATTGCGCCAACACCTCGCCGCCTTCCTCCTGATTTTCAATGGCAATGCTACGTACATTGGTGATGCCGATAAACTCAAGCACTGTGGTCAGGCCTGGCTCAAGGTGATTCATATGTGCCAGCTCCCCTCCGGGCTCGAATCCAACCCCGCCACGGGAAGACAGGATAACCGCATGGCGGGGGCGGTCTGCCAGCAGTGCTGTGAAGGGGGCTTCCGGGGTGGATGGGTCATACTCTACGGTTCTGCCCATGCGAACGATCAGGTCCACCCATGCCTTCAGAGCCGCTGGCATACCAAAATTATAGAGCGGCGCGCCAATGACCAGGATGTCCGCGGCGACCAGTTCATCGATCAGTCGGTCACTTTCTGCCAGTGTGTCGTCCATCCAGGGCTCGTGCTTTTCGGGTGAAGCAAAGGCCGCCTGTATCCATCGCTGGTCAATGAAGGAAGGCGGTGTGTCACCGATATCTCGGTGGGTCACGGTATCGCCGGGGCGTCGGGCATGCCACCGGGAAACAAACCGATGGGTCAGGCTGCGGCTGTGGGAGCCGTGTTCGTGGATGCCGGCGCGGCCAGGGCGGGCAGAGGCGTCGAGTTGCAGGATGTGAGTCATGTGGAGCTCCATTCGGTTGTAGGAAAATTCATCTGTTGTTGACGGTGAATTAAGCCTAAAGTCATACTTAGAGGGTCACAAACGATGATTTTTTGCGCTTATAGATGAGGTAAATTCACTCATGAGTCCCCGCCGCCTGCCTTCGCTGTCTGCCTTGCGAGCCTTCGAGGCTGCCGCCCGCCATGAGAGTGCCAAACAGGCTGCCCAGGAGCTTTCGGTGACCGCCACGGCGATCAGTCATCAGATTCGCGGGCTTGAAGAGGCGCTTGGGGTGGAGCTGTTCGTTCGTAAACCCCGGCAACTGGTGCTGACGCCTAAGGGGCGGGATTTACAGGAAGTGCTGGGAACCGCCTTCGACAACATCGGCAATGCCATAGAGCGATTGAAGGCAGTGCCGTCGCGCCAGGCGGTGACTCTGTCCACCACACCAGCGGTCGCGGTGCGCTGGTTGTTGTCCTGGGTGTGTATGTTGCGGGACAGCCATCCGGACATTGATCTGCGCATTCACGCCTCACACGAAGCCGTGGCCCTGGATGGGGTGACGGCGGACCTCGCCATTCGCTATGGCGATGGGCACTGGCCGGGCCTGGTTGCGGAGAAGCTGTTCGATAACACCTTTATTCCTGCCTGCAGTCCCCATCTTGGGCTGACGAGGATGGAGGATTTACCGAATCATCCGCTGATCCACTTCCGGCCGCAGCGAGTATCGGTGAGCCCGGTAGACTGGGCAGGCTGGCAGAAGCGGGTAGGACTAGCGGGGCTGGATGTGAGTGCCGGATTGGTGTTTTCGGACGAGACCCACACCATTTCCGCGGCCGTGGGTGGCCAGGGCGTGGCGCTGATGAGCCGACCGTTGATCGAGGATGAGTTAGCTGAAGGGCGGCTGGTGCAGCCCTTCGGCCCGGAACTGGAAGGTAAACCATTCTACCTGGTGTACCCGGAAAGCCGTCGTCAGGATCCGACGATACGGGCCATCCGCGATTGGGTACTGAACGTACCCGGAGGATTGTGCCCAGTATCGCCGGCTGCTACCGCCTGAGGGTCAGGCTATGGCGGCTTTCATTGACTCCAGCAGGGCATCATCCAACTCATTGGCACGCTTGGCCGCTGGTCGGCTTTCCGTGCGTTGGATGTACTCCTGAAACACCTTGTTTGGCGGAATGTTCTTCTGCATGGTTTCCCACCACAGGTAACTGCTGACCAGTACATCCGCTGCGGTAAACGTATCGCCACAGATATACGGAGTCCTGCCCAGCACTTTCTCCAGAGTATTGATGCTGTCTTCCACGTGGCCGCAACCGACGGACTGGGCGTTGCTACTGTCGATCTTCCAGCCGTAGGCCAGGGCACTGGTGGCCATCTCGAAAGGGCCCGCCATGAAAAACAGCCAGCGGTAATAGTCGCCACGTTCCGGAGAGGCAGCCGGCGGTGCAAGCTTCTTGTCCGGGAACTGGTCCGCCAGGTAAGCACAGATGGCCGCCACTTCCGTGACGATGGTATTTCCGTGTTTGATGGCGGGCACCTTGCCCATGGGATTGATCGCCAGGTATTCCGGGGCTTTTATGTCCTGCCCGAATTCCATCGTCTCTACGGTGTAAGGAATGCCGACTTCCTCCAGCATCCAGCGTACGACTCGGCCGCGTGACATGGGGTGGGTGTAAAGGGTGAGTTCTGACATGCTGATCTCCTTTTCGAGCCTGTGTTTTCAGGGATATGGGTTACTGCGAGATCAGATTAATGTGGAAATAGGCGAATATCTGTCCTAGATAAATGGGAAGATGCATTTTTAATGTAAGTGAGCGTAGAAACTGCCAGGAGGAAGGTGACAATGTCTGGTCCCACCACCCGTGTGTTAACTGTGCTGGAGTTGTTGCAGGCTCATGGGCAAATCGGCGGTGCCGAACTGGCTGAGCGGCTGGGCGTGGATCGGCGAACCATCCGACGCTACATCACGGTGCTCGAAGAGCTGGGGATTCCGGTGATGACCGAGTTGGGCCGCTATGGTGGATACCGCCTGGTGGCCGGCTTCAAGTTGCCGCCAATGATGTTTACCGACGAGGAAACCCTGGCGGTCTCCCTCGGGCTGCTGGCCGCCCGACAGCTTGGGCTGGCGGATGCGGCGCCGGCCATTGCCAGCGTGCAGGCGAAGCTGGAGCGGGTGATGCCGGCCAACCTGAAAAAGCGGGTACGCGGTGTCAGCGATACCACCCGGGTGATCCTTCCCCGGGGCGAGCCCAGCCTGGACGACCGCGCCCTGCAAACCCTGACCGTTGCCACGGAAGCGATGCGCTCGGTGGGGTTTACCTACCACTCCCCGGACCACGGCGGGATCGACCGCAGCGTGGATCCCTACGGCCTGGTGTTCCGTCAGGGGCGCTGGTATCTAACTGGCTTTTGCCATCTCCGCCAGGCCATGCGCTCGTTCCGGCTGGACCGCATCAGCCATGTCCACCTGTTAACGGCCACTTTTCAGCGGCCACCGGATTTTGATGCGGCGGATTTCCTGAGTGAGAGCTTCCTGTCCTGGGGGCGGACCCACGAGGTGTCGTTATTGCTGCATACGGACCGTGAGTCGGCCTCAGCCGTGTTTGGTTTTCATTCCTCCTGTGCGGAGGGATTCGAACAGCGTGAAGATGGCTTGTTGCTAACCACCCAAACCGACAGTTTCGAGTGGTTTGCCTGGTGGCTGGCGCAGCTCCCGTTCCGGTTTACCATCCTCAAGCCGGATGGGCTCAAGGATGCGTTGCGGGAGCATGCCACGCAGTTGCTGAAATGTTGTGAGTGAGGATTTACCCCACAAACATCCTCTTCGCCAATGGCAACCCCTTCAGGCCACTGACCGCCACGGTGGCGAGCAGGCCGCCGATCATTGCCCCGGCCACGCCGCAGGTCATCACATCCTGGCCGGTCAGGTACAGGCCGGGGATTCGGGTCTTGGGCTTCAGCCAGTCCTGTTCAAAGCGGCTGGGCGAATGGTTCAGGCCATAGATCTCGCCCTTGCTGTAGCGGCAGAAGTAATCGGTAGACAGCGGCGTCGACAGCTCGTAGTAATCCACCTTGCCTTCCAGGTGCGGGAACTTCTCATACAGCTTCGCCAGTAGCCGCTGGGCGTAGGCTTCTTTCTTTGCCTCGTACTCGTCACCACGCTTGCCCCAGGTCTCGTCGGCCCAGTCCTCGTACCAGTCATAAGGCCCTGGGGCGACGATTTCGATCGTGGCGCGGCCGGGGTAGCGCTCGGCAAAGCTTGGGTCTTTGGCGGAAGGGAACGAGATGTACGTCAGCGGAATGTCGTGTTCGTCCGGCGCGGCCACAAAGTCGCTGACCTGCTTCTCGTAGTTGGTGCCCGGATAGATCCAGTAGTTGGTTTTTGGCAACTTCAGGTTCTCAGCGGTATCTTCCAGGCCGATGTACAGGCAGTTGCTGGCGATGGAACGTTCCACGGTTGTCAGCTTTTCCTGGTAATAGTCCCGGTGGGGTGCGGTTTCCGGCAGCAGTTTGTCGAACGTGTTGAACACGCCGGCATTGCTGATCACCAGCGGGGCACGAACGTCCTCGCCGTCTGCCATGCGCACACCCACGGCTTTGCCTTTTTCGATCAGAATTTCTTTTACGTCGGCATAGGTGAACACTTCTCCGCCACTCTGCTGGATGACCGGAATAATGGTCTTCGCCATTTCAGAGGCACCGCCGATGGGGTAGTAGCCGCCGTACAGGTAGTGGCGGGCAATCAGGGCGTGGATGATGAAACTGGATTCTGCTGGTGGCAGGCCGTTGTCGCCCCACTGGCCGGTGAGCACCGCGATCAGTTCCTGGTTGTTGGTCAGGCCTTCCAGAACTTCTCGAGTGGGCTTGTTGAGGAACGCAGGCGCGGTGCGGTCGACCAGCTTGCGCAGGGGCCCGGCGGCCAGGTCCGGAAGTACCTTGCCGATCACCAGCCCCGGCATGGCTTTGGCCACTTGCCGCAGATAACCCAGGTAGGTGTCTATGGCCTGTTCCTCGCCGGGAAACTCCTTCTTCAACTCAGCTTTGAATCCGTCCGGGCCGGCGACAAGATCCACGTGGCGGTTGCCAATAAAGATGCGGTCAAAGTGGCTGTCCATAGGCGCCCACTTCAACTGGCCGTCGGTAATGTGGTCGAACAGGCGTTTGCTCAGGGTGTGGTCCGCGCCCACATCCCCAATGTAGTGCACACCTACATCCCATTCGTAGCCGTTGCGATCGTAGCTGTGTGTAAAGCCCCCGGCGGTGTAGTGCTGCTCGAACACCACCACTTTTTTACCCATTTTGCTCATGCAGGCGGCGGTGGTGAGCCCGCCAATACCGGAGCCGATGACAATGGCGTCATAGGGGCCATCAAGACGATTGGCGCGATAGCGCCGCCCGACACGGATAGTACTGGGTTTGGGGCTACTCATGATGTGGTGTCCTTATTTTGTTGTTTGTTTTCGGCAATTGAGCCATCGAGCAGGAGTGTGACAACACCTTCGGTCAGGTGAGGTTCCGCCTTCGTACCAGGCAGGTGCCCGTCGATAGACAGCTGGGACAGGCCATGCACCAGGGACCAGGCGGCGGCGGTCATCAGTGACAACGAAATGGGTTTGACGTAACCGGCGGCCTGGGCTCGCGCAATGGTGTCTTCCAGGACCTGGAAAGCTCCCTTTCCGGCTATGTCCAGCCGCGGGTGAATACCTTTGGGCAGCACCCGCCCGCCAAACATCAACCGATACAGGTTGGGTTCGTCCCGGGCGAACGACACGTAAACCAGGCCGATATCAATCAGTGCCCGCCTCGGGTCGCTTTGATCAACGGCGAGCAGTCGTTCCCGTAGTGCACTGAAACCGGTAATGGCGAGCTCTGCGAGCAGGCTGTCCCGGTCAACGAAGTGTCGATACAGCGCAGGCGCACTGACCCCAATCTGCTTGGCCAGGGCCCGCAGGCTGATCGCCGCATCGCCATGTTCCCGCAGAATTTCGAGGGCTAACTGGTGCGCCTGTTGAGGCAGGTCACCATGGTGGTAATTGGTTTTGAGTGAGGTAGAGCTAACAGTCATAAGTTATCACCGATAACATTGTTACCGGTGATAACATCACAAGGTGCAGGAGATTGTCAACTGTATTCGGAGGCTGCCGATTCACTTTGTTTGTAGCTCCGGAAGGCCAGCAACCCATCCACAACAAGAAACACCCCAAGGCTGACGCCCATCACCGGCGCAAACCATCCCAATCCGACCGCAATCAGCGCCATGGTCAGTAGTGCCAGGGGCGGTGCCTTGAGCAATTCTGTCCACACCCGCTGGGCGGATCGTTGATTGGATGTCCCTCGCGTCGGGCGCTTCAGCCACCACATGCGGTAGCCCAACGCGATCATCACGCACAACCCCAAGGCGCAGGCCGCCACAAAGAGCTGGTTGGCCAGGCCAAACAGAATGCCCATGTGGGCGTCGATGCCCCAACGGGTGAGTTTGGCGGCGATCGGGAAGGTTTCGAAATCCACCCGGTCGGTCACAGCCATGGACTTGGGATCAACCGCCACCATATCCACCTGTGTCGGCCAACTGCGATCGATTTCACGAACCACCCAGGCGCGGTTGGCGTCTGCTGCGGGTTTGATTTCCACCATCCCGGCATCGATGCCCGCAGTTCGGGCACGTTCCAGTACGGCATCATAGGTGGCTGCGTTGTCCCTGCCCGTGGCCATTGGCATGGCCATTCCGTGCCAGGCGTGTTCACCATGGCTGTGAGCCTGAGCGGCTGCTGAATCGGCGATCTGCGTGTTCAGCCCTGGTGTGCCCCAATCCAGTTGCGCGCGCAGTTCGGCAATATTGGCACCGGCCCACTTGGACCAGGTCAGGCCGGTCACCGCGAAGAACAGAAAGGCCATCAACAACACCACGCCAATACGACTATGCCATTTGCGAAGTGTGCTTCGGTCCGTGTCCTTGCCGCTTCGGCTGGTCGAGCGGCGTCGCCACCAAAGGAACAGGCCACCCAGTGCCACCAGCCAGAGCCAGGAGGCGGCCAGTTCGCTGTAGTAGCGACCAACCTCACCCAAATGCAAATGCCGGTGTACATAATCGATCCAGATGCGGAACGGCAGGGTGCCGCTGGTGCCGTAAACCACCAGGTCACCGCGAATCGACAGGGAAACCGGGTCCACAAATACTGCCTGATGTTCGTAGGGTTGCAGGCCCTCCACCACAAACATGACCCGCGTGGTTTGTCCCGCTTCTGGTGCCGGGCGGACTGCAGCGAGGGCGGCGTCGTTGCCAATATGGCTCCGTGCAGCCCCGATCTGGTCGGCCAGTGGGTGAGCATCGCCAGTGAACCCGGTGGTCAGTTCGGTGTGATAGAGCCAGCTTTCAATCTGTGGCGTCAGCGCGAACAGCGCGCCTGAAAGGGCGGCCACGAATATAAACGGGCCAACGAGAAGTCCTGCGTAGAAATGCAGGCGCAAAAGCAGAGTGTATCCCCAGCGCGGCGCGCCGGTGGATCGTGATTCGTTCATGGTCATCCTCACTACGGATTTAAAGGGAAAGTGCGGAGGTCAGACGATGAGCGGTGGGGCGCGAACAGGCGCGTTGGGAAAACTTGGAATGCCCCGTGGGGCAGAGATCGAGGTCAGCGATGCAGGGTGACGGCTGCCAGGATGGTCTGAAGGCGCACCTTGGGCGCCCTGGGGTGACATGGCCGGCAGTTTGGTGAGCAAAACGCAGTAGCCACAGTCCCCATGGGCCAGGTGCTCGAACGGGTCCGAATGTTTGTCGGGAGCGTGCTCAGGTGGGTGGCCGTGGTGTTTGTGCTTGGCGTGATGGGAAGGCTCGGCCGAGTGATGCGTTGGTTCGGCATGCTGGGGCAGCTGGGCTTTGGTGAGCAATGGCCCCAGATAGATGAGCAGCATGGATAGCAGGGCTATCCATACAGGCCATCGATTGTGCCGTTGTAGTGTCACATTCCACCCGTATCCATGGGGCTGGTCATCCCCGCGTCCGTTTTGCTGCAGGAACTTTACCGTTATCGATCCGTTCAGGGCAACGGAATTAGATACGGCAGCAAAGGTTCGGGGTTTCAGGCATTGCGAAAGATAAAGGAATCCATCGACAGCACACCATGCTCAATGCCGCCCTTGATGACCGAGCCGCGTGCGTCGGGGCCAGCGGCACCCAGTGCAACCAGCAACGGCAGAAAATGCTCCGTGGTTGGGTGCGCGCGCTGGGCATGGGGTGCGAGCGTCAGCGTGCTTACCAGGCGTGCCTGGTCGTTTTCCAGAACCGCTTCACGAATCCATTGGCTAAAGGCCTTTGCGTACTCTGCACTGTTGTTATCCCTCCAGCGTACCTCGTAGAGGTTATGAGTCAGACTGCCCGAACCGACGATCAGCACACCTTCCTCTTGCAGCGGCGCCAGCACCTGGCCCAGTTGGTAGGCGGACTGGCTGTTGAGGTTTGCCGGCAGAGAGACCTGGAAAACCGGCACCGACGCCCTCGGGTAAAGGTACGTCAGCGGCACCCAGGCACCATGGTCAAGACCGCGTTGGGCATCGGCGACGGGCTTCCATCCGGCATTGTCCAGCAGAGATAGAGCCTTCTTTGCGAGCGAGGGATGACCATGCGCCGGGTACTCCAGTTCGTACATGGCGGGCTCAAAGCCTCGAAAGTCATGGATGGTAGCCGGTGCCTCTGACAGCCCCACCTGCACTTCCTGTGTCATCCAGTGGGGCGACACCACCAGCACCGCAGTTGGTCGGGGCAGTTCCGTTCCAAGCTGCGAGAGAGCCGGGCCTGCGAGGCCCGGCTCCAGTGCAAAGGTGGGAGCGCCGTGGGATACGAACAGACTGGTCATGGCGCGATACTCCTGTTTATTTCGTTGCCAAACGGTCTACGGAAGCGCGTCCGGCACCGCTAAACAGCAGGGACACCGACGCTGCCAGTAGTGCCAGCGCGAATTCATAACCGTTGTTGCTCATGAACAGGCCATTCTGGGCATGCACGGTGAAGATGGCGACCAGCATGGCGAAGGCCAGCGCTGCACTGGCGGGGCGAACCAGCAGGCCGATGATCAGTGCCAGGCCGCCCAGGAACTCGGTGCCACCGGCCAGCAGAGCCATGAGGTAACCCGGGCTCAGGCCGATGGAATCCAACCACTGCCCGGTGCCTTCCAGGCCGTAGCCACCGAACAAGCCAAACAGCTTTTGGGCGCCGTGAGCCACGAAAATGATGCCGACGGGAATGCGCAGGGCCAGCGCGCCCCAGCCAGGGTTGGTGTCGAGCAGTTTGTTGAAGAGTGTATTATTCATGATCCGATTTCCTTGTGTATGAGATGTGTGTTGAGCATGGATATACTTTACGAATATCTTATTTTGGGATAAACATGCTTTTATTGGATTAACTGTCTCAAAAATCGGAACAATAGAATGGATAGATTGCTGGAGATGCAGACCTTCTGCGCCGTTGTGGATGAGAGCAGCTTTGTAGCTGCCTCGGAGGCAATGGGGATGTCGAAAGCCGCCGTATCACGTTACATCGGTGAACTCGAGTCCCGGCTTGGGGTGCGGCTTCTTCACCGCACCACCCGGCGACTGTCGCTGACCGCGGAGGGCGAGGTGTTCTATGTGCGATGCCGGGAGCTGCTGGCAGGAGTGGAAGAGGCCGAGGCAGAACTGACCTCACGCAGCGGCGTCGCCAAGGGTGTGTTGCGCATCAATGCCCCGGTGAGTTTTGGCATTCGCCACCTGGCGCCCCTGTGGGGGCAATTTCATAGTGAATATCCGGATGTGGAACTCAATATCGACCTGTCCGACCGCATGGTGGATATTGTTGAGGAAGGCTTTGATCTGGCGATCCGAATTGCCAGCTTGAGAAATTCCACCCTGGTCAGCCGGCGTCTCACCACCACGCGGCTCGTTGTCTGCGCCTCTCCCGGATACCTCAGCGCCCACGGCACGCCAGAGCATCCCGAGGACCTGATCCATCACAAGATCATCGCCTACAGTAATCTGGCCACGGGTAACGACTGGCATTTTGACGGTCCGGATGGACCATTGAGCACACGGATACGCCCCTGGATGCATGCCAACAACGGCGAAACCTGCTGTGCCGCCGCCCTGGCCGGTCAAGGGGTGATCCATCAGCCGGGTTTCCTGGTTCAGGAAGACCTCGACGCAGGCCGGCTGGTGGAACTGCTGCCGGATTACCGCTCTGACGAACTGGGCGTATACGCGGTCTATCCCACCCGGAAATTCGTGACGCCAAAGGTGCGGGCCTTGGTGGATTATCTGCAATCGACCTTCCCGGACGTGGTTTAGGCCCCGGGTCGGTCACTCAAGGTAACCCCCCACTGCCTGTAACACCTGCTGTGAATCGGTAGGGGAGACCCAGATCGCCAATGCCGTGCGCTGCTGGCCTTTGTCTGGTGCTGCCGGCAGTTTTAGTTGCCATTCGCCTTCACCGGGTAGGGTTGTGACATCAAGCACCACAAAATCGTGAGTGAGTGTCTTGCCTCGGTTCTCACCCGCTTTCACTTGAGTCTCGATGCCCATGCCCAGGTAAGCGACGTGAAGGTGGTTGCGGGTCTTGTCGGCAAAGTTGACTTTCAGCCGGTTGCCCTGAAGGGCAGCGGTCAGGTTGCCGACCTGTTCGTTTGACGTCTCCCAGTTGCGCGCGCCCCGGAACCATGGCCGCCATTCCTGGCTGTTAATGACGAAACCGGGTGTGTACACCTGGCTGATGTTGCCATCCCTGGCATATTGGCGCTGCCGCTGGCTGTATTCGCTGCTCGCAAAGCGGTCTTTCCAGCCGATGTAGTTCCAGTAATCAACATGAAAGGCCATCGGGATGAATGTTCTGAAAACGCCGTCGCGGTTTTTCAGGGAACTGAGAAAGGCGTCAGCCGGTGGGCAACTGCTGCAACCCTCCGACGTAAACAGTTCAATAACATCGGTCTGCGTGTTACTGCTTTGCCACTGTTCGGCGTGGACGAGCAGGGGGAACAGAAGCAACGCAGGTATCAGCATGCGCCTCATAACGATCTCCACAAGTGACAGTTCTCAGTTTCCCGATGCTCCGCGTATCCGCAGAGCATCGTTGTCATGAATCACAGCCCCAGCATGTCAGAGGCATGCCAGCAAATGGTTCAATGAAGGTGAAACTTTCGATCACAATTCCGTCACGGAGAGCGTCGCTGTTATCCCCGACGTGCCGCCTCAATAGCCGCAACATCGATTTTACCCATCGTCATCATTGCCTCGAACACCCGTTTCGCGGTTGCGCGGTCTGGGTCGGCAATGGCGTCTGACAGAACCTGCGGCGTAATCTGCCAGGAGATACCCCACTTGTCCCGGCACCAGCCGCAGGCGCTTTCCTCGCCGCCGTTGCCCACAATCGCGTTCCAGTAGCGATCGGTTTCCTCCTGATCCGCGGTGGCCACCTGAAATGAAAACGCTTCGCTGTGTGTGAAGATGGGCCCGCCATTGAGCCCGAGGCAGGGAATGCCCAGCACGGTGAACTCCACCGTCAGTACATCCCCTTCCGAGCCTGATGGGTAGTCTCCCGGCGCATGATTTACGGCGTCCACCGACGAATCGGGGAAGGTGCTGGCGTAGAAGTTGGCCGCCTCCTCAGCATCGCCGTTGTACCAGAGGCATATGGTGTTTTTCGCTCGCGTGGTCATTGCATGGCTCCCTGTTGTTGTCGCTTACTGGCACTGCTCGAGCCCGCTGCTGATCATCCATTGGACGCCAAAGCGGTCCTTGGTCATTCCGAAACGATGCGCCCAGAAGGTCTGTTCGAAGGGCATGATTTCTGCGCCGCCTTCGGACAGCGCCCGGAAAACCTGCTCCGCCTGCTCGGTACCATCGTATTCCAGGTGGATCTGCGCGCCCTGAGGTGGCTGATAACAGTCTCCCGCCATATCCGCCCCCATCAATCGGCGGCCGCGGATATTGAGAGAGGAATGGACAACGAGATGGTGCATCTCCTTCGGCACGTCCGCGGCCGCTGGTGTTTCACCATAAGTAATCACGGCTTCCAGAGTGCCGGCGGTCACCTCCGCATAGAATTCCATGGCTTCCCGGCAGTTGCCGCCAAACGCCACGTGCACGTTGATCTCCCGGGGCAGCTTGCCCAGTGAGCGATGTTTCTCAAGGGCCGCGCCGGGATCGAAATCCTCCAGCTCGAAGTAACGGCGCAACTCAAGAGTGACGTTGCCGTCCGAATCCTCATTTGGCCACTGCTTCGCCCAGTCGATGGCATCCTCCAGGGAATCCACCTCAAGCACACTGTAGCCGGCCAGCAGCTCGCTGGTCTGCTCGAAGGGCCCGTTGACAACAGTGGGCTCACCGTTGCGGAACTGAATGCGGCAGCCTTCCCGGGTGGGCCACAAACCGTCGCCACCGGTAAACACCCCGGCCTGCGTCATCCGCTCGTTATAGTCCGCCATCGCCTGCAAGAGGTCATCCGTGGGCATTACGCCATTCTCGGTGTCGGCATCGGCCTTACGCATCAGCATGTATTTCATGTTGTCGTTCTCCAGTGATAGTTGGTGGTTTCACTGGTTAGTCGCGTGGGGCGGGACGAAATCGACAGGGGGAGGAAAAATTTTCAGGAACGTCGTTTATTGTGCGTCTTTTGCCTGTTCCGCCGCTCGCTTGTTGTCCCGTGCGGTAAAGCCCCAGCCAACGGCGGCAAGGAGAATCAACCCGGTGATGATTGGTGACACCTCCCCGAACGAGACTACCGCGCCGATGACAGAGGCTACGGCTGCCACAGCAGACAGTTTCCAGGAGTAGCCGCTGGTTCCGGACTGTTTTTGGGGTACTTCTTTCATATAAAACCCTCGTGAGCCAACGCCAACAGTAGCAGGAATTGTTTCACGATGATGCTATTGAAGCGCGGTTGAAATCATCCTGATGGGAGTCACCCAGTAGAGGGGCTGTTGTCAGCCTGGCTTTCCATCGCGGCGAACGCTTCAGCGATGGTTGGTGGAGCTGTGGGGCGGGCGTACATTGCCTTGAGATAGTCCCGCAACCGCGGAGTGCTCTCAAGCATCTCCTCTGTGTTGGCCCAGTCCAGTGTATATGCCGCGTTGAAATCCGCCGCGCTTAGCCGGTCGCCAACCATGAACTCGCGTTCCGACATGTGCCGTTCAAGCACCGCTATCATTTCCAGGCATTCCTGTCTCGCCAGCTCGACATCCTGAGGTATTCGCTTCTCGTCCGGGTAAACGAACGTGTGGCGGGCGATTCGCCACAATGGTTGTTCGACCTCGGTCACAAGGAAGAACATCCAGCGGTACATCTGTGCCCTGTCTTCCAATGTCTCGGGAATGAATCCGGCCTGAGGGTATTTTTCTGCCAGGTAGAGCTGGATTGCGGCTGATTCAGTTAACACGAGGTTTCCATCCACCAATACCGGCACCTTGGCGGCAGGGTTGAGAGAAAGAAAGTCCTGTTGGTGATGCTCATCCTGCATAAGGTCTACCGGGTGCAGTTCGTGCTCAAGGCCCAGTTCGTTAAGCAGCCAGACAACGCGCAAGGCACGGGTTGGGGGTGTTCCATATAATTTCAGCATTTCCTGCTCCTCCGATGCGTGGGCACCGTTTGTTCGATGGGTTCTTAATTAAGTCGAACCGGAGCATGTGAAATCGACATCACATTGTAATTTTACCTTTGAGCAATGATTGAAGTTAACGAGTCACTTCCGGGCGATTAGGAAAACCGATCCAGAACCGACCAGTCTGGCCGGAAGTATCCCTGAGTGATCGCCAGTTTCTTACGGTAGGTTTCCTCGTCCCGCACCGGGCTCTTGGCGTAGCGGGGCGTTCCCGGCATCAGACATGAACTTGCCCCCTTTCACTATAGGAGCTCAGCTTTGTGGAGGCCGTCGAAGGCACCCTGAATGCACCTTCGACACTTTGTCGCTCTGACTCTGCGGGTGGCGGTGATAAGGGAGGCATCGCACGGATTGAAATGCACCCCAGTCTAGATCAAAATATACCAATTATTGGTACCAGTGAGGTGTCACGATGCAAAAGAATACCAGCATCACTTTAGGCCAACACTTTGATGCGTTCATTACAGAACAGCTCAAAAATGGCCGATACAGCTCGACCAGCGAAGTTGTACGTGCAGGGTTGCGCCTGCTTGAAGAGTCTGAAACCCGTCTGACAACACTCCGAAAACTACTTAAGGAAGGAGAGGACAATGGTTTTGAAGACTACTCCTACGATTCATTCATTCAGGAGTTGGATAGCGAAAAACGATAATGCCAAACTTCAAGCTTTCCAGGAAGGCCAAAGCTGATCTTAGATCGATTGCACTTTACACGGAACGTAAATGGGGTCGAGATCAACGAAATCATTACCTCCTTCAGTTCGACCAGTGTTTCCACCTCCTGGGCGAAAACCCGAACCTGGGGCGGGCCTGCCACGAAATCAGACCTGGCTATCAGCAATACCCTCAGGGCAGCCATATCATTTTTTATCGGTTAGCTGCAGACGGTGCAACTGAAATTATCCGGATCCTTTATAAGCGCATGTTGCCCGAGGGGCATTTGCTATAGGGCTTTGTCGCTCTGACTTACTGACGAAAACGCCGGATAAACGCCTCGGATTCAGCAATCGACTGCTCCATATTGCGAATCAGCGCATCCACGTCCTGGCGGATACCCACCAGCTCATTCTCCAGCGAGCCGATCGCCTGGGCGTTCAGGTTGTGCTTGAGATACAGCACCTGATCCTGAAATGCCTCCAGTACCGGGTCCATGCGCTCCTCGGCATCGTGCATGCGGCTGATCAACTGGCTGTACTGGGTGCGGGTTTCATCAAGCTGTTGTTCGCTGCTGCGGCGCAGGGAGGCGCTTTCGTATTCACCGAGTTCGTCTTCCCATTCCTCGAACAGGGCTTCCGCCACATCTTCCACCTTGTCGATGCGGTCGCGGACATCTTCCGCGCTGGACTTGCTGTCTTCGTAGGCATCGCTGATCTCGGCGTAGCGCTCCTTGAGATCGGTATCCGGCGTGTCCACCACGCTCTGGAAACGTTCAAGGGACGAGCGGAACGTCTCCTGGGCATCGTTCTGGCTGTCCCGCGCGTTTTCCACCCGGTCCACCAGGATGTCGCGCTTTTCAAAGCCGAGCTTTTCCATGGTGTTGTAGTACAGCGAGGAACAACCGCCCAGCAGCGCGACACTGAAAAACACCAGCCCCAGACGCCTGGCGATGGATGGTGTTATTGAGCTGGCAGTCACTGGATGTGGCATAGAGTTGTCTCCGGTTGGGGCATGGGTGCGACCCCGGAAAGTGAAGCATGGCGATGGTGCAATGACAAGCTTCTGCCAGCTATCGCCATGACTAGGGACGCGCTGGGTTTATTTCACAGGGACTTTACTGGAAGCAAACACACTCCGCCCCAGCCACCGCCATAGGTCCCGGGTATCCCGCCGACCGCCACGCACGAGCAGGCGGCGCGCCTGCTGCTCGGCATCCGGGTCGCTGTCGCCGGTCCAGATTTCGGTCAGGCTGGCGACGCTGGCTTCTACCACCAGGGTCAGCTCGTGGCCCGGGTTTTCACGGCACAGGTCGATCTCGCCGTTGGCAACCACCAGCCACCAGTGCCGTTCCCGTTGCCGGGCATCGTTCAGGAAAAAGTGAATGACCACTTTGCGGTCAGAAGGGAATTCGTCAATGGGTGCGAAACGGCGGATATCCCACATCAGGAAGCCTGCATCGAGCTGGTTTGCCTGCAACCGGCTGCCAATCCATCTCGCTCCCCAGTGACCTATTGCCAGGATGATCGGGCGCAATTCCTCACCGGCCGGTGTAAGCACATACTCCTGGTTGTTGGCCTCCTGCACGCGGCGAAGCACGCCCACTTCCTCAAGCTTTTTCAAACGCTGGGCCAGGAGCGTTGCTGACATTCTTGGCAACCCCCGCCGTATCTCGTTGAAATGGGTACTGCCACACAGCAGCTCCCGCACCACCAGCGGTGTCCATCGCTCCCCGAGTATTTCCGAGCCCCGGGCAACGGTGCAGAACTGTCCATAGTTGGTCATGGGCTTTGGCTCCCTGGGCGGCGTGAGTGCCCCGAACTTTCATCCTAGCCCTTTTTCGTATGGCTGGCGCTCCATTTTCTGGACTATCGCCTGCACCCGGCCGGGGGGATAGTGATTTCAGACACCACGGGAAAGGGGAACACCATGATCAAGCTCGCCATCATTCAGGAACCACCGGTCTTTCTGGACCGGGAAAAGACCATCGCAAGGGCAGTGCAATTGGTGCAGGGCGCCGCCAACCAGGGAGCCCGGCTGATCGTTTTCTCGGAAGCCTTCATCCCCGGTTATCCCGCCTGGATATGGCGGCTGAAACCGGGCGGTGACTGGGGGCTCTCGGAGCAGTTGCACCGGCGACTGCTGGACAACGCTGTCCAGCTTGGTTCTGACCAGTTGCGGCCCCTGCTGGAGGTCGCCAAGGAAATGCAGGTGACCATCGTGTGCGGCATCGACGAACGCGACGAAGACACCAGCCGCGCCACCCTCTACAACTCGGTAATCACCATCAGCCCCGAGGGCACGGTGCAGAACTGCCACCGCAAACTCATGCCCACCAACCCGGAACGCATGGTATGGGGCTTCGGCGATGCCAGCGGGATGAAAGTCACCGACACCCCCGTTGGCCGGGTCGGGTCACTGGTGTGCTGGGAAAACTACATGCCACTGGCGCGCTACGCACTGTTCGCCCAGGGCATCGATATATACATCGCCCCCACCTACGACAGCGGCGACCGCTGGGTTCGCACCCTTCAGCATATTGCCAGGGAAGGGGGATGCTGGGTGCTTGGCGCAGGCAATGTGCTGCGCACGAGCGACCTGCCCGCGGACTTTCCGGAGGTAGAACGCCTGTATCCGGACAAGGAGGAATGGATCAACTCCGGGGATTCGGTGGTCATTTCGCCCGCCGGGGAAATCGTAGCCGGCCCCCTGCGAAAGGAAACCGGCCTGCTGCTGGCAGACATTGATGTCACCGAAGTGAACGCGGCAAGGCGCAGCCTGGATATCGTCGGCCACTACGCCCGGCCGGACATCTTCTCACTGCAGGTGAACACCCGGCCCCAAAGGCCCGTGAGCTTCAATGAATAGGGAGACATGTGACGAAACCAATGAGGGGGATGTGTCATGAACGAAGAAAAGGTCTACCACGGAAGCTGTTTCTGCGGGGAGGTCCAGTTAACCGTCAGGGGTAATCCGGAAGCCATGGGCTACTGCCATTGCGAATCCTGCCGGCACTGGTCCGCCAGCCCGGTGAATGCATTCACCCTGTGGAAGCCGGACGCCGTTTCCATCCAGCAGGGCTCAGACAACATCGGCACCTACAACAAGACACCGGGAAGCAGCCGTAAATGGTGCAAAACCTGTGGCGGTCACCTGTTCACCGAGCACCCTTCCATGGGGCTGACGGATGTCTACGCTGGGATCATTCCGGAGTTCCCTTATCAACCCGGCGTGCATGTTCACTATCAGGAGGCTGTGCTGCGAATCCGGGATAGCCTTCCGAAATTGAAGGATGTGCCTTCGGAAATGGGTGGTAGTGGGGTCGAGGTGGCAGAATAGGCGGAGTCTAACTGCTTTCAGGTAAAACAGCCTGCCCCGACCTGTAACGCCGGGGCAGCGCCGCATATCACGCCTTCATATGCGCCCGATACTCCCCCTGTCGCTCCAGCATCCAGCCCGGATACTCCGTCGGTAGGCGGCTGACCTCATCCAGGGCTGCCAGTTCGTCGGCTGAGAACCGGACCTGTGCCGCCAGGAGATTGTCCCGCAACTGGTCTACCCGCTTGGCCCCGACAATCACACTGGTTACGGCGTTCTGGTGCAGCAGCCAGGCAAGCGCAATCTGAGCCACACTGACGGGCTGGCCGTCGACCTTCTTGCCGGTGGCGATCTCCCGCATCACGGCGATGACAGCACTGCCACGCTCCCGGTTGACAGGCGGGAAATCAAACTTGGCGCGCCGGCTCTCCTCGGAGGCGTCCGGCCCTTCGTACTTGCCGGAGAGATAGCCGCCTGCCAGCGGGCTCCACACCATCAAGCCGATGTTTTCGGACTCCAGCATGGGGATCACTTCCCGTTCGAGATCCCGGCCCACGAGGGTGTAGTAAGCCTGCAGCGACAGAATCGGGCACAGGCGGCGGGCTCGGGTAATGCCAACGGCTTTCATCACCTGCCAGGCGGCCCAGTTCGACAGGCCGACGTAACGGACATGGCCGTGATGCACCAGGGTATTCAGCGCCTCCAGGGTCTCCTCTATCGGCGTGGCCGGGTCGAAGCCGTGGATCTGATACAGGTCGATGTAGTCGGTTTGCAGTCGCTGCAGGCTGGCCTTGCACTCGCTCATGATGTGGCCACGGGAGGCACCACGGGCGTTGGGGCCTTCACCCATAGGGCCGAGCACCTTGGTGGCCAGTACGACATCTTCGCGGCGAACGTCCAGATTCTTTAGGGACTGCCCCACGATGCGTTCACTGGCACCACCACCGTACACGTTGGCGGTATCGATAAAGTTGATGCCCGCCTCCAGGGCCGTCTTCACCAGCTCATCGGCCTGTTCCTGCTGCAACTGGCCGATCAGCCCCCACATGTCGTCCCCGCCGCCGAAGGTCATGGTGCCCAGGCACAGTTCCGATACAAACAGCCCCGAGTTGCCCAGCGTCCGCAGGCGCAGGGGTGCGTCATGGGTGGATTGGGGTAAGTTGGGAGTTGTCATCGTCGATCACCTCTTCGTAATGGAAGAACCTGCCGGAGCAGGGCCGTGGGTTCATACTAGGCGACGCAGGGCCAATCGGGCTGGCGGAAACTCTCAGAGGATTGCACAATCCTCTCAACCTGATCTCAGCGCGGGGATGCCCCTGCTGAAGTGCGGCGCCGGACGGTTTATGATTCCATTAGAACAGGAGACCACCATGACCGCCCAACCCAACGTCATTCCAATACAACCGGACAACCCATCCCTAAGCCGGCTCCGTGATCTTGTCGAGCAGCAATGGCTGACCCACGGCCCGGAGAGCGCGGTCAACGGTTTGCGCCTGACCCGCGCCCTGGAACCCAGTGGCACCATCCGGGCCCTTTACCAGACCTCGTTCTGCATCGTATTGCAGGGGGCCAAGGTGACGGCGGTCGGGGAGTCGGCCTTTCATTATCGCCAGGGCGAGTGCCTGCTGGCGTCCGTCAATGTGCCAGTGAACTCCCGGATCGTGCAGGCCTCCCCCGATAAGCCGTATCTGGCGCTGAGCCTGTCGATTGATCCGGCGATGATTTCCGAGCTGCTGGTGACCCATCCGGAAATGGCGTATCGGGGCCCAAAACAACCGGCACTGGTCACGGCCGGGATGCCGGATGACCTGTACGATCCTGTCATCCGCCTGCTCCGGTTGCTTGATCAACCGGACGATCGTGAAGTTCTGGAGCCGCTTGTCCGTCGGGAAATCTGTTGGCGTATATTGCGTTCGCCGCTGGGGCCGGCCCTGCAGCAGATCGGCCTAAAGGACAGCGACACCGCCCGCATTGGCCGGGTAACCGCTTGGATGCAGGCGAACTACCAACAGCCCTTCCGGGTGGCTGAGCTGGCGGCGATGGCGAGTATGAGCCCGGCGACTTTCCACCGGCATTTCAAGAGCATCACCCGGTTAACGCCTGTGCAATTCCAGAAGCTGGTGCGTCTGCAGGAAGCCCGGCGACTGCTGTTAAGCGATCAGGAAGTGGCGAGTGTTGGCTACCGGGTTGGCTATGAAAGCCCGTCCCAGTTCAGCCGCGATTACCGCAAACTGTTTGGCGCACCACCGGGGCGGGACAAGGCCGTGATGCGTTCCAGCGTGGCGATTGAGAGTGGTGTATGAGGGGGGTGCCGGTCAAATACCGTACTCCCGCTCAACCTTCGCAATCCGCACCCGGAAACTGGAATACCATTGCTGATGGCCGCGCCGCTGGGCCTCCTGATGCTCCGCGTTCTGCTTCCAGTTGCGAATGGCCTCAAGGCTTTCCCAGTAGGACACCGTAATGCCCAGACCCTCCCGGGCGGATTCCATACCCAGGTAGCCGGGTTGTTGTGCCGCCAATTCAGCCATTCGCTCGGCCATTTCGCCGTAGCCGTTGTCGCCCTCGGTGCGGTGGCTGGTGAAAATGACGGCGTAGTAGGGGGGAGTGGGGGTGTTGGCGATTTCTGACATGGCGTGCTCCAGGGTAAGTCCAGTACAAACTGGGGCTAATGGTCAGGCTTTTCTATTTCCCACTGCTCTCGTTGCAACCGGTAAAGCGCATGTGGCCGCAACGGGCTATTCTCGGGCAAACTGGGATGTTCAAACTCGCCACTGTACGTCATGCCGATGCGCTCCATGACACCGCGTGATCGCAGATTGCCAACGGTAGCAAAGGAGACAATTTCAGAACTGTCTCTTATACACATCTCCGAGCCCACGAGACGGACTCCTATCTCGT
>CAJXOQ010000036.1 GCA_913057975.1 uncultured Marinobacter sp. | reverse complement strand
CCTCTCTATTCGTCGGCAGCGTCAGATGTGTATAAGAGACAGATGGTGTACTGGACGCGAGTCCTGCCATTGGCGGCATCGTCGAAGCGGATGCGACCGATATGGTTGCGGATGGGGCTCATGCTGGAAATGGTGTACTCAATAAGCAACCCCGGCTCGAAGGTAATGACGGTCTCTTCAAGGCCGATGGGGCCGATGCCGATCTTGCGGATGGACCCAAGGCCGTTGGGGTCGGCCTGGTCGCTGTCGCGAATGCGCTTCACTGGTGCTCCCAACAGCTTCCCGAAGCGCTCATGATCCGCAAACAGTGCAAACACACGGTTGCGCGGCACATCAAAGGTTTCGTCAATTTCAATCTTGTAGTTCGCCATGTATGAACTCTTCAGAGACGGTTTTCATCAGGGTATCCGGTTATGTGTTACAACAAAAGTGACGTGGTGGCAATGACCGAGCGTTGGCCCAAAAGGGCTGAATGACAGCCGAGCGACAGGTACACTGAGCCTCGTGGTGCATCAGTTATCATACCCCCAATACAGCCCGACAAGGTGCATGGACCCGCATGAACAACGATAACGAACAACCCGCACGCTCAGATCTCGCGACACCACTGAATGGCATCTTTGCGCTCGGGATACTCTATACCCTCTACGTCGCCCACCAGATTGTCCTGCCAATTGTCCTCGCGGTCCTGACCAGCCTGCTGTTGTTTCCCCTTGTCAAAAAAGCCTATGACAAAGCCGGGATCCCAAGGGTGCTCAGCTCATTGGTGTTGATCATCGTGGTGATCGCTGGTCTGGCGGGTGTTGGGGCGACCGTCGCAACGCCTGCCCTGGAGTGGGCACAGCAGGCGCCACAGGGGATCTCTCGACTGCTCATGGGTGAGAGCGGCATAAAAAGCCAGATTGATAAGGTCAACGAATCGGCAAAGAAAGTGGAAGAGTCGATGGACGAACTATCCAAAGACGAGAAGACCACAACCAACACTGTCGTCCTGAAAACTGACTCTTGGCGAAACCAGCTACTGAACAAGGCCCGTAACGGTGCGGCCGGCCTCGCACTTGCGCTGGCCCTGACCTATTTCCTGCTCGTGGGTGGTGACCGCATCATCCTCAACTTTGTGCGACAACTCCCGAAGCGACAGCGCCGCAACGTGCTCCAGATTGCCCGCGATTCCCAGCAACAGATCGCCCAGTATCTGGCGGTACTCAGCCTCAGCAACCTGCTGGTTGGCATCACCACCGGGCTCATCTGCTGGGCAGTGGGGCTTCCGGACCCAGCCGTTTGGGGGCTCGTTGCCGGCTTGGCCAGATTCATCCCTTATCTGGGCGTTATCCTGACCATCATCCTGCTTGCGGTTGTGTCTGCCACCAGCCTCGACACACTCTGGATAATGGCCATCGCCCCGCTCGGCTATTTGGCTCTTACCTCTACCGTCGGGTTTTTCATAGAGCCCTGGATCCACGGTTTCCGCATGGCGATCAATCCCGTCGTCATCTTCGTGTCCATCTTCTTCTGGGGCTGGTTGTGGGGCCCGGTTGGCGTGTTGCTGGCGGTCCCCCTGATGACCATCATTCAGGTGGTCCTCAAACAAATCCCGAAACTGCGGCCGATTTACAAGGTTATTGCCCGGTAAAAGCGGCCAGGGGGCCCTGACACTGCTGGGAATCTGGCCTATCCTGACCTGATATCCAGCAGAACAGGAGCAGAACGACCATGATCCAGAAGACCATGAAAGCCATGCTGCTCACCGGCCACGGTGGCGTCGAGAAACTGGAATACACCGAAGACGTGCCCATCCCCACCCCTGGTGCGGGAGAGGTGCTCGTCCAGGTCACCGCCACCGCCAAGAACAACACCGACCGCAAAGCCCGGGAGGGTCTTTACCCCACCAAGGATAAAGGCGACGTAACCTCCTTCCAGATGGGAGGCTCAGCCACGCTGACGTTCCCAAGAGTTCAAGGCGCGGACGTTGTTGGGCGTATCGTCGCCGTGGGGCAGGGTGTTGAGGATACGCGGATCGGCCAACGAGGCCTGCTGGACTTTAACCTCTACGCGGACGAGCGCCGGGATATCAACCTGACCCCGGACTACTACGGCCACGGCGCCGATGGTGGGTTCGCGGAATATATTGCTGTGCCTTCCGACCAGTTTCACCATGTCGAGAATGCCGGCCTGGCCGATGCCGAACTTGCCGCTATGGGCATGTGCTCCTATCAGACCGCCTTGCACATGCTCACATCCGCACGGGTAAAAGCGGGCGAGCACATCCTTGTGACCGGTGCCAGTGGTGGCGTTGGCACCGCCCTTATCCAGCTTTGCCGCATCATGGGGGCGATTCCCTATGCGCTGAGCCAGCGTGATAAGGCCGACCCTCTGCTCAAGCTTGGCGCCGAAGCCGTGCTGGACCGTTCCGACATGGACAACTTCACGGATCAGGTGCGGTCCGTCACTGGGGGGCGACCGATTGATGCCGTGATGGACCTGGCTGGCGGCGAGATGACCGACCAGTTTATCGACACCATGATCTTCGACATGAACAGCCGCGATGATTACCCAAGGCTCAGCATCGCGGGCGCCAGCGCCGGGAACGTCAGCGAAATCATGTGGACACGGATTTACCTGTATCAGGTGCAGGTGTTCGGCGTGTCACACGGCACCCGTGAAGAAGCGGAGCAATTGGTGGCCTGGATTCGCAGCGGTCAGCTGAAGCCGGTGCTGCATGCAGCTTTCAGACTTTCAGAGTTGCACGAAGCGGAACGCTACTTCGTCAATCGCAACAGCAACTACCTGGGCAAAATCGTAATCGTCCCGGATGCCCAATGGGCCGAACATGGTGCCCCGTTTGCCCTGGAGAAGTCCTAATGCGTCCCGAACTCAAACTGCAACTGATGGACACCCACGCCGGCGGGGATGTAAGCCGGATCGTGACTGGCGGGATTTGCCCGCTTCCGGGGGACACCGTGCGCGCCCAGATGGAATACCTGCGGGACAAGGCGGATGGCCTTCGCACGTTACTACTGGAAGAGCCCTACGGCATCCCGGAAATGTCCGTGGACCTGCTGGTGCCTCCCACGGACCCCGAGGCGGTCGCCGGTTATATCATCATGGAAGTGATGGGGTATCCGATTTACTCCGGTTCCAACACCATCTGTACCGCCACGGCCGTTCTGGAGAGTGGCATCGTCGCCAAGCGGGAAGGGTGGCAGAGCTTCGCGCTGGAAGCGCCTGCGGGCCTGGTCCACATCGACGCCCTTGTTCGGGACGGAGTTGTGGAAGCCATTACCTGCGGCGGGCTGCCCAGTTACATTGACACCTACCAGGCCAGCATCCACGTGCCCTCGATCGGTGACGTATCCTACAGCGTAGCCTACAGCGGCGGTTTCTACGCCCTGGTGGACGCGACGAGCCTTGGGTTTTCCCTGACCCTGGATGAAGAACGCAAACTCAGCGAATGCGCCTATCAGATAGTAGAGGCCATCCAGGCAGAACGCGGCTTCTCCCACTACACGCTGGGTGATGTCGGACCCTTACCCTTTCTCCATTTCATGGGGCCGGTTGAACAATTGTCGGATCATTCGTATCGCTCACGGTCGGCCACCTATGTGCATCCCGGAGTTATCTGCCGCAGCACCACCGGCACGGGTACTTCAGCACGGCTTGCGTTAATGAACTACGAGGGCAAAATCAGCCCGGGCGACCGACTGGAGACCGTCTCCCTGCGTGAAACCGGGTTTATCGGTGAATTCACTGGCGTGCGCCAGGAAGGGGAACATCAGGTGGTCGAGAATACCATCACCGGCAAGAGCTACGTGCTTAACCGGGCGGATATCATCGTAAACTGTGATGATCCGATGGTGGACTGTGGGGGGCTTACTCACATTCTTTTGTAGCCTGAGGTTTTGCGGGCGGATACGGGGGGTGGGGGTATTTTTTCTTCTGGAAAAAGAACTCGCTTTGCTCAGACATCTTTTTCCTTACCAGAAAAAATACCCCCACCCCCCTATCGACGTGCAGCTCAGGAATATCCAGAACCTTTCCAGTCGCTTTTTCTCTCTTCGCGCTTCGCGAACCCTCCGTGGTCAGCTCGGCGCGGGGTGGTATCTGGATTTTTCGCCAGAAAAAGATGTCCGAGCGAAGCGAGTTCTTTTTCAAGAAAAATACAGATGCCACCCCGCAAGCCCGCCCCCAAAACCATCAGGCTACGAAAGAGAAAGCAACTCCCAAAGCGTCAGGCAGTCTGAACCCGAACCCCCGAAACCTGACCAAGGGCAACTTCCGCCACCGTATGCAATTTCTCCAGTTGCGACTGGAGCATGGCAATCGGCCGGGTTCCCTCCAGGGTCAGGGTGATATCGAGATGCTCCCCGGCGGATTCCACCGCCATTGTTGCAATCCGGAAACCGCGAATACGGACCACCTGGCAAAGACGCTCCAGGGCGGCCGCTTCCTGCGACATGCGGCAGCTGATTTTATAGCTCGGTGTTGAGGACTGGCTTTGCGGTTTCATGCAACGTGTTCCTTTTTGTTGGTGCGTCGGGTTTCGTCGATCATTTCGCGGTTGCTGGCGCCGGGTTTGACGATGGGCCAAACGTTATCTTCACGGCTGATGGCCACATGCAAAAGCATCGGGCCGTTGTAGGCCAGGATAGTCTCAATGCCACGGCGGATCTGGTCAGTGCGGCTGATGTGCAATGCCGGGATGTCGAAGGCACGGGCCATGGCGACGAAGTCCGGGTTGTCGTCCAGGTTGATCTGGCTTTCACGATTGCCGTAGAACAGTTCTTGTTGCTGGCGCACCATGCCCAGGCACTGGTTGTCCATGACGATCAGTTTTACAGGCAGGTTATAGCGGCGGATAGTGGCCAGTTCCTGGGCGTTCATCATGAATGAGCCATCGCCCGTCACATTGATCACCGTACTATTGCGGTCGGCAAACTGGGCACCGATGGCGGCGGGCAGGCCAAAGCCCATAGTGCCCAGGCCGCCACTGGTGAGGTGGTGGCGAGGGTGGTCAAAGTCGTAGTGCTGGGCTACCCACATCTGGTGCTGGCCAACGTCGCAAGCGATCACGGTATCGTCGGGGGCAATTCGGGAGAGCTGGCGAACAAAAGCCGGGCCGGTGATCGGAGCCAGGGGTTCTTCGTTGTCGGCGGCGTGGAAGCCGCCGGTGGTGTACCAGGTTCGGCACTGTTTCTGCCAGTCGCCAATGTCCAGCGGCTCGTCTTGTAAGGCGTTGGTCAGTGTTTCGAGAATGTCATTCAGATCCCCCCGAATAGCCAGCTCGGTCGGGCGCAGTTTGTTGATCTCGGCGGCGTCGGCATCAATGTGGATCATCTTCGCGTTAGGGGCGAAGCCATCCAGGCTGCCAGTGGCGCGGTCGTCCAGGCGGGCACCGATAACCAGCAACAGGTCGCATTCATCCACGGCTTTGTTGGCCGCCCGGGAGCCGTGCATGCCCAGCATGCCCAGATTGTAAGGGTTGTGTTTTCCCGGGTTGCCGATGCCTTTGAGCGTTACCACCGCTGGCAGAGCGGCGGATTCAGCAAAAGTGCGAAAGCGGTCTTCAGCGTGTGCCAGGCTGATGCCGCCTCCGCTATAGAGTATGGGTTTGCGGGCCGCCCGCAGCATCGAGAGCGCTTCGGCCAGGTCCGGAAAGCTGGTCTCCCGTGGTTCGGGCCGGGGGAAGGGAGCATCGCTGATGTCAGCCAGCAGCAGGTCCTTGGGTACATCAATCCACACCGGCCCCGGCCGCCCACTTTGAGCCAGTTCCATGGCCTCTTCCATGATCGCGGGCAGGCTGTCTGCATCGTCAACCAGGTAGCTGTGTTTAACGATGCCCAACGTCATGCCCAGAACATCGGTTTCCTGGAAGGCGTCGGTACCGATCAGGCCGGAGGGAACTTGGCCGGTAATGACCAGCATCGGAATGGAATCCCGGTGGGCGTTGGCAACACCGGTGATCAGGTTGGTGGCGCCAGGGCCAGACGTGGCAATACAGACGCCGAGCCTGCCGCTTGCGCGGGCGTAGCCGTCGGCGGCCAGGGCGCAGGCCTGTTCGTGGCGGCACAGCACGTGTTCCACGCCGACATCGTCCACCAGCGCATCGTATAGCGGCATGATGCAGCCTCCCGGATACCCGAAAACCGTGCTGATGCTGTGGCGGTGGAACGCGTCAAGAATGTGCTGTGCGCCGTTCATGGTCGTTATTCCTTTTTCCTGATGCAAAAAAAAGCCCCCGGGACCTTTCGGTGCCGGGGGCTTTCGTGTGTTTGTCGAGTCTGTTTCTATCTCACCCGCTTGTCCACACAGAAGCCCCCGGACGGTACCACGACCACCAGGACTAGCTTCACAAGGACAACCACTGCGTTGAGATTCATAAAATGAGTATCTGCTCTGAATCTGTGAGAAATTTATGTGTAGAATCTACCCCACGAAAACAATCGGATGCAACCGTTTTCTGTCAGTTTTTAAAACGCGTGCCTGGACTGTAAACCGACATCACCCGAATGTAACTGCGAGCGATCAATGACCAAAGCAAAACTGGGATCTATCGGATTGTCCTTTCTGGTACTGGCCTTATTGGTTGTGTGGATGGCAACCGGTGACGTCAAGGAAGCACGGGATGAGGCGCCAGAGAACACACCTGAGGATGCCGTCAGTACGCCCTCCGTTCAGGTGGATGTGCTGAGGACAAGGCTTTACGAGCCCGGGTTGATGCTGCAGGGGCAGCTGGAACCCTGGCGAACTGTATCGATTGGTGCCCGGGTGGCCGGTACAGTAGAAGAGCTGATGGTGGAGCAGGGTGCCCAGGTTGAGGCAGGGGATGTCCTGCTTCGACTTTCCGAGGATGGCCGACGTACCTCGGTAGAACAATGGCAATCCCGCATTCGCAAACTGGAGGCCGATCTATCGGCTGCCCAGAAGCTCCGCTCCCGGAATCTCACCTCCGAATCTGAAGTATTGACCCTGCAAAGTGAATTGTCCGCGGCCAGGGCGGAACTCGCTCAGGCACGCCTTGCAGTTGACAACCTGGAGCCACGCGCTCCTTTTGACGGAACGGTGAATCGACGGGATGTTGATCTTGGTGACCTGGTCCAGGTCGGGTCACCACTGTTGGAGTTGGTGCGCGTTGATCGGCTGAAAGCGACGGGACAAATCCCGCAGCAGTCAGTGAGCGCCGTCGAAGAGGGGCAGGCCGTGACCATTCGCACGTTGGATGGCGACAGCCTGGAGGGCGTGGTGAATTTCGTGGCCAGTGCCGCAGACCCTGACACCCGCAGTTTCCCGGTGGAAGTGACCATAGACAACCCGGAACGTAAGCGGGTTGCCGGCGGTAGTGCCACGCTGCGCATTGCTTTGCCGGAAGTGGAGGCGATGTTCATTTCGCCGGCCTATCTCAGTCTTGGGGATGATGGTCGGCCCGGTGTTCGCTATGTGGGCGACAATAACGAAGTGGTGTTTACCACGGTCAAACTGCTGAACGTCACTACGGACGGCGCCTGGGTCACGGGCCTGCCGGATGAAATCCGCTTGATTACCCGGGGGGCGGGTTTTGTATCCATCGGGCAGCAGGTACGCCCGGTTGATCGTGATTCGGACCGGGGCTGACCGATATGCGAACCTTGATTTTCGCCGCTCTCGACCGCAGCCGAACCACCCTTCTGACACTGGCTTTCCTGATTCTGGGCGGAATCGCGGCTTTTCAGACCATCCCCAAAGAGGCAAATCCGGACATCACCATCCCGATGATCTATGTGTCAATGACACTGGAGGGAATAAGCCCGGAGGATGGTGAGCGCCTGCTTATACGGCCCATGGAGCAGGAGTTGCGCTCTCTCGAGGGCGTCAAGGAGATGCGAGGTACGGCATCGGAGGGCCACGCCTCGGTGATGTTGGAATTTGATGCCGGGTTTGACCCCGATATAGCGCTTCAGGATGTTCGGGAAAAGGTAGACACCGCCCGCAGTAAACTGCCTCAGGAAGCGGACGAGCCACGGGTGAACGAAATCAACGTGGCGCTTTTCCCGGTAATGTCGGTCGGCCTGTCGGGGCCGCTGTCAGAGCGGGAACTGGTGACGGTTGCCCGGGGTATGCAGGACGCCATCGAAGGCATCCCGGAAGTGCTGGAAGTGGACATTGGCGGTGACAGGGAAGACCTCCTCGAGATCGTAGTTGATCCCCAGGTGCTTGAAAGCTATGGCGTCGACTTTGATCAGTTGGCGACGTTGGTCACTCGTAACAATCAACTGGTTGCTGCCGGAAGCCTGGATACCGGTGCGGGTCGCATGACCATGAAGGTTCCGGGCGTTATTGAATCCGTGGAGGATGTCATGGCCATGCCGGTTAAGGTGGGCGGTGACACCGTTGTGACGTTTGGCGACGTGGCGATGCTGCAGCGTACCTTCAAGGACCCGAGAGGGTTCGCCAGGATCAATGGTGAACCGGCGCTGGTGCTGGAAATTTCCAAGCGCACCGGCGCCAACATCATCGAAACCGTGGAAAAGGTGAAAGCTCTGATTGACAGTGCTGGACCGCAACTGCCTGATGAGCTGGAAGTTCGTTACATTATGGACCAGTCCGGTGACGTGCGGGACATTCTAAGCGACTTGCTTAACAACGTGCTGACCGCCATCGTGCTGGTAATCGTCCTGATTATAGCCGCCATGGGCCCCCGTTCTGCCCTGTTGGTGGGACTCACCATTCCCGGTGCGTTCCTGACCGGTATCCTGGTGATCTGGGGCATGGGCTTCACCCTGAATATTGTGGTTCTGTTCAGCCTCATACTGGTGGCTGGCATGCTGGTGGACGGAGCCATCGTGGTGTCGGAGCTTGCCGACAGGAACCTCTCCGAGGGCCAGAGCGTGAAGTCTGCATGGGGCGAGGCGGCCAGCCGCATGGCCTGGCCCATCATCGCGTCAACCGCCACCACGCTGGCGGTTTTCATTCCCCTATTGTTCTGGCCGGGCGTGGTTGGCGAGTTCATGAGCTTTTTGCCCACCACCGTCATCATCTGCCTGACCGCCTCGTTGGCCATGGCTCTCGTATTTTTGCCGGTCCTTGGCAGCATCAGCGGCGGAAAGCGCCGTCCCCAGTCTGCGATCAGTGGTCGGATGACGGACGTCTACCGTGGTTTTCTTGGGCGATTGCTGGCAAAGCCGGGGTTTACACTGCTTGGCGTGCTTGGCGTCGTTGTGGTGATCTATGCGGCCTATGGCAAGTTCAACCACGGTGTTGAATTTTTCCCGAGCGTGGAGCCGGATTCAGCACAGGTACATGTCAGGGCCAGAGGCGATCTGTCTGTGCAGGAGCGCGATGCCATCGTTCGACAGGTCGAGCAGCGTTTACAGGGAATGCCGGAGGTGAAAGCCCTCTATGCTCGCTCAATGGTCAGTCCCGGAAATCAGATGGCGCCAGACGTCATCGGTGTGCTGCAGTTCCAGTTCACGGACTGGTTTGAGCGACGGCCAGCGACACAGATACTGGAAGATTTCCGCTCACTCACTGCGGACATTCCCGGCATCGAACTGGAGTTTCGCAAGCGGGAGGGCGGTCCCGCGGATGGCAAGCCCATTGAGCTTATGGTCAGCAGTATGGACAGCGACAAACTGGAGCAGTATGTCGCTCTTATCCGGGAGCGAATGTCTGACATTGATGGCTTCGTGGATGTCGAAGACGACCGTAGCCTTCCGGGCATCGAATGGCGCCTGAACGTCGACCGCTCAGCCGCCGCCCGATTTGGCTCAGACGTGCTCAGTGTTGGTAGTGCGGTGCGACTGATTACCAACGGACTGGTGCTCGCTACCTATCGTCCTGAGGACGTGCGCGACGAAGTCGATATCGCCGTGAGAGTGCCCAATAATTGGCGGGAGCTGGATCAATTCCAGCGCCAGACGATTAACACCAGCCGCGGGCAGGTGCCGCTCTCGGAGTTTGTTGAGCTGGCTCCCGGTGACAAGATTGGCAGCATTACCCGGGTAGACGGACAGCGCACCATTACGATCAAGTCCGAGATAGAGCCGGGGCGCCGTGCGGACGAACTTCTGATGGCGCTGCAGCAGCAAATGCCTGAAACGCCCGAGGGTGTGTCCGTCCGATTTGCAGGCGAAAATGAGGACCAGGAGCAGGCCTCGAATTTCCTGGCATCGGCGTTTCTGGTCGCCATTGCCCTGATGCTGTTGATCCTGGTGACCCAGTTCAATTCGCTCTATCAGACCATGCTCATTCTATCGGCCATTGTGCTTTCAACGGCGGGCGTGTTGCTTGGCCTTCTGCTGAACGGGCAGTCGTTCGGAATCGTGATGGTGGGTATGGGTATCATTGCCCTTGCGGGCATCGTGGTGAACAACAACATCATTCTGATCGACACCTATAACCAGATGCGCCGAAGCGGTATGGCGGCCTTTGAGGCCGCGTTGGAAACCGGATGTCTGCGCCTGCGACCGGTATTGCTGACGGCCATCACCACCATACTCGGGTTGATGCCAATGGTGCTCGGGGTAAACGTGGATCTCCTAACGCCATCGCTCGGCATCGGTGCTCCATCCACGCAATGGTGGACCCAGCTATCCAGCGCCATCGCAGGCGGGTTGGCGTTTGCAACGGTGCTCACGCTGTTGTTGACCCCTGCACTGCTGGTTCTGGGAGACAAAGTAGGGCGGGCATTCAAGTCAGCTACCGCTGATCACTCCAGCGACGCATGACATCTGAACTGTATCGTCAGGGCAGTGGAAAAAACTCATCCATGAGAGCGTTGAACGGCAGAGGCCTACTGTATCGATAGCCCTGCAGATAGTCACAGCCCTGCCGGAAAAGCCACTGTTCATGAGCTTCGGTTTCGACGCCTTCGGCCACGACCGAGAGCCCAAGGCCCCGCGTCAGGCCGAGAATTGACAGGGTAATGGCGCAGTCGTCTTCGTCGTCTGGCAGTTGGCTGATAAAGGAACGGTCAATCTTGATCCGCGAGAAGGGAAGACTCTTGAGACGGGAGAGCGACGAATAACCGGTTCCAAAGTCGTCTATGGACAGGCTTGCACCGTCGGCGACTAGCTCTTTCAGAGTACGGGTCAGTGAGCTGAAATCCCCTTGAATGGAATCTTCGGTTACCTCGAAATGCAATGCGCTGACCGGCACGCTGTGTTCACGGCAGGTTCCCCGGATCAGGCTGGGCAGTTCCGCCACCGACACCTGCTCGGCCGCCAGGTTGACTGAAATCTCTGGCAGCGTGATGCTCTGATTGTGGGCCTGTTGCCAGTGTTCGCATACGCGGCGGAGCACACACTCCCCCAACGCATACATCAGGCCACCGCTTCTGGCTATATCCAGAAACTCAATGGGTGGCAGCCAGCCGCGTTGCGGGTGCTTCCAGCGCACCAGTGCTTCCAGCGCACCAGTGCTTCCAGGGACTCTACTTTCAACCCGGAGGTGTTCAAGATGGGCTGGTAGAACACGTCCAAAGTGTGGTCGCTGATGGCCACCCGTAATTCGTTTTCCAGGGCGAAGCGGGAACGGGCCGTTGTCTGGATGCTGGAGTCAAAGAAGCAGGCCTGGTTCCGGCCTCGCTGCTTGGCGTTGTACATGGCGGCTTCGGCGCCTCGTAACAGATCTTCGGTGGTTTGAAAGTCTCCGGGCAGGTGACAGATACCAAGACTTGCGCCAACGTTGATGGCGTGGCCGGTGAGACGGATGGGCTTGTTAATCTCCTGCCGTATCCGTGAGGCAGTCAGTTCCAGAGAGTCCCGCATGGTGTGGTTGCGCACAATCAGGGCGTACTCATCGCCGGCAATCCTGGCCAATAGATCCTTACCCGGAACGGAGAGTTTTTTCAGTCGGCGGCCGACTTCGGCAATAACGTCGTCTCCTACCTGCGGCCCAAGCCCATCGTTAATGGATTTCAGACGATCCACATCAATCCATATCAGGGCCAGACTACCAAGACCCCGTCGCTCTATTTTACCGGCAAGATGGCCGATACGGCCTCGAAGGGAGTCGATGTTTGATAGCCCGGTCAGTGAATCGTAACGGGTGACGTATTCGAGTGCGCGTTGCGAGTCGAGCCAGGCTTCGTAGGTATTGATCAGACTGATGGTGTCGGCAATGGCGACGACAAAGGAGATTTCCGGCAGGGTCCACTGACGTCTGCGCGTTGATTCCAGGCAAACAACGCCGCTAAGCCGGGCACCATCAAACACCGGTGCGTCAAGCATTGACATTATGTTGAGGGGGGCCAGGTACCCAGGCGTGAAGGCCCAGGTTCGGGGATCGTTCTGCGCGTCTTGGACGGAAATGATGCGCTCGGTTTCGAGGGCCGAGAAGTACTCCGGATTATAGGACTTGTAAAGGCTGGAGGTTTCACCGGTGGCCGAGTCTCTGGTATGAAGCCACTCGGATTCAATGCGATCACGTTCCTCCGGGAACTGCCAGACACTGACCCGGTCAACGTCGAGCAGCGTCGCACAGAGCGCCGTCAGGTCTGCGAGTTTCTGCGGGCGTTTCTTGTCGACAAACGCGGGACTGTGGCTGAGTTCCGTCAGTGCCTTGTGAAAGGTCACGAAGGTGTCCGTATCGGGCATAGTCTCTGGCTGTCTGTTTCGGGAACGATAGTAAGTTTACGACAATAAGTAGCGATTGGCCGTCTTTGCGCCAGCAGCTTCCATTCCCCGACTCTCTCATATTCGCCCCTGGCCGTGATACTGTCCATTTCGAAGTCATGAGGGGCGTGGATGGAAACCGGTTGTCACTTGTGAACCCCTGTCCGTTCAGGGAGCGGAACCCGCCACCAATTGATCGGGACGCTGGTCTATTCTAGGCCAACCCGCGGCGTCCTCCAGCAAGAACGCCAGTTCCAGCAGTGTCTGCTCACCCCCATGCTTGCCCATCAGTTGAATGGAGACCGGCAGGCCGTGCTCATTTAGGCTGGCTGGTAGCGAAATAGCGGGTGCACCAGTGGCGTTGGCCAACGGTGTGAAGCTCACATATCGGGTCAGGCGGTCAAAAAGGGTTTCAAAATTAACCGTGGGGCTCAGGTAGCCGATCTCGGGCGTGGTGTGACCGAGTACCGGCGTGAGAATGGCATCGTAACTGGCCATGGTCCGGGCGTAGTCGTGATACGACCGGTGCAGGCGCCAGAGCGCAGCAGGCAATTTGTAGAACTGCCTCCTGAAGGCCTTGTCCAGGCCAAGGGTCAGCCCGTCCAGTCGTGACTTGTCAAAACTTGGATGAATTAACCGCTTGCCATTGGCGCGCACGCCGAAGGCCAGCATTCCCCAATAGAGCGCGAAATCATCGGGGAAAGAGGAGGCAACGGGAATTCCCATCGGTTCCACCCTGTGCCCCAGCTTTTCCAGCAACTGCGCCGTGTTTTCAACGGCAGCGCGCGTTTGCATGTCCGTGGCGTGACCATTAATGGAGTCGGTCACCAGGCCAATCCTGAGTGGCCGCGTGGCGGGCCCTTCTACCTTTCCAATGGCCGGGAGTTTCGGGTTCCGGAAGAAGCGTTCCGCTCCGCAATAGAAGTTGGCGGTGTCCCTGACCGTGCGTGTTACGACACCATCACTGACGATATTGATGGGTAGTGTTTTAGCCGCATCGTTATCGATCAGCCGCCCCCGGGTTGGTTTCAACCCCACCAGCCCGCAACAGGCGGCCGGAATGCGGATGGAGCCACCGCCATCGTTGGCGTGGGCGATCGGGACAACACCTGCCGCAACCAGTGCTGCGGAACCTCCTGACGAAGCGCCGGTGGAGTATTGAAGGTGCCAAGGGTTGCGGCTCGGGCTGCCATGAGCGGGTTCTGTGGTGGCGTTGAAACCGAACTCAGGCAGAGTGCTTTTGCCAAAACACACCAGGCCCTGAGCCAGCAACTGGCGGGCCAAAGGGCTGGTTTTGTCCGCCGGATAGGAACCGATGGCTGCGGTGCCATGGGAGGTGGGGAACCCTTTTACCTCGGTGTTGTCCTTGATTACCGTAGGGACTCCCGAAAACAAGCCAGGTCCGTTTTTCCCGGAACGGACTTCAGTCGCGATGAGTTCCGCATTATCAGGAATGGTAGCGACTAGACCATGGATAACGGGTTCTGCCAGCCGCGCCCGTGCCAGGGTTGCCACAAGCACTTCGTCTGGTGAGGCGTCGCCGTTGCGAATCAGTTCGGCCAGCGCGGTGGCATCATGCCGGTCAAGTAGATCGTCACTGAACGTGTGCAGGGATTGTGCTTGAGACTGGATGGTCAAGGCGGATACTCCGTGTTGGCTCCGGGGCTGCATCCACTGTATACAAAGACTAAACGTGATGATATGTCATATCAGGAAATTGCATCGCTCTGCACAAAAGGTAAGAATCCAGTTTCAGACCGTTTTGACAGGCGATAAGCTTGTTCTGGCCACCATCACAGTAATAAGCGAATTTAATGATTCCCCTGGACACTTTCGACTCATTTTCCGAACCACTCGTCCGATACTTTCTCGGCAGTTTCTTCCTGTTGATCGGCCTCCAGTTCACGGCACGAAGCCTCGGCCTCCACGCCAGGATGGGGTTTTCCTTTATAAACTACGGCGAGCGGGCCACTGCCGGATGGTGGCACAGGCACATTTTCAATGTTTTTCGGGCTTCAATCCTGGCGGTGGTTTTAGCACGTGTCTTTGTGGATATTGACTCCTGGCTGGGCGTTTTCGATGCGCTCTACCATGGGCCGGTACTGGTCATGGGAATGGTGCTCCTGTTGCTGTCGTTCAGCCTGGTCAATTATCTACAGGCTTATATGCACGAGGATTGGCGTTCGGGTGTTGACCCAAAACAGGATCGCCACCTGCTCACTGGTGGTCCTTATCGTCGCAGCCGAAACCCAGTGTTCATGGCGGTTATGCTCGGCCAGTTGGGCTTTTTTCTGGCGCTGCCTTCGGTGTTTTCGCTGGTATGCCTGGTTGCGGGCGTAATGGTATTGGTCAGGCAGGCGAGGGTGGAGGAAAAGGCCCTCGCCGAGTTATTCGGCGAGGCTTACGAGGCCTATCGCAGGCGCGTGCCTCGCTGGCTGTAGGTCTGGCTCGCCGGGACTTTAGTCTCGGGCTTCCTTGACCACGTCGTAGGCGTGACTGATTTCACGGGTGCGCTCTTCCGCCATTTCCCGCATGCTTTCAGGCAGGCCACGCCCGGCCAGTTTGTCCGGATGATTTTCACTCATCAGTTTGCGGTAAGCTTTCTTGATTTCGGCGTCGCTGGCGGAAGGCGAAACCCCGAGAACCTTGTAGGCATCATCAATCTGGCTGGCGGACGATGCCTGGCCTGCGGCGCCAGACTGGCCGGCGTGGGCGCCCCTCAACATGGCTTCCAACTGGTCTACCTGAGCCTCGGGCAGTCCCAGGCCCCGGGCAATACGCACCAGCATCTCATGTTCGGCCGGGTGGACCACACCATCGGCGGCAACGGCAGACACCTGTACCTGAAGGAACATCTGCAGTAATGCGGGCTGGCGGCCACTCACCCGCAAGAAGTGTTGCAGTTCCGCATCCAGGTCGAAGTCATTGGCCTTGCCCCGGTTGAAGGCTGCCTTGGCGCGCTCCCGGTGTTCGCCGGAGAGACGAAACCGGTCGAACAGGCGTTCCGCCACCTGAATCTCATCGCGAGTGACAACGCCATCGGCTTTGCACAGGGCGCCCATCACCGCAAACACGGATTCCAGGAAGTCCGTCTGCACATTGCGCAGTTTTTGCCACAGACGGCTCTTGATGTATCGAGTCAACAGTACGCCTGCCACAGCGCCAATCAGAAGGCCGGGAAAGCGGCCGAACAGGTAGCCGATCAAACCGCCGATAAACAGGCCGAACATGTCAGTGTCCTTTTCAAGTGTTTAAAACTGCGCAAAGTATACGGGTTTCGGCGAAGAATTCGAAAACAACCCGTCGCGATGGAGGAATGTTCATGTCAGAAAGCGTTCCTCATTCACGGTATCAATCTGCTCCGGGCGCAAGTGTTGCTCCGCGTATCGGCGATATACGCCGGAACGAACAAACAATTCGAACACTTCTCGGTCGATGTGCTCTTCATCCACCATTCTCTGCATGATGGCCAGGGATTCGGTCAGTGTCTTGCCCTCCTTGTAGGGGCGGTCCACGGCGGTCAGCGCCTCGAAAATATCCGCCACCGCCATGATCCGCTCGGGAATGCCCATGTCGTCTGCGTTCAGCCGGCAGGGGTAACCTTGTCCATCCATGCGTTCATGGTGGGTGCCTGCCAGGTGGGGCACGTTTGCCAGCCTGTCAGGCAGGGGCAGGGCGTCCAGCATGCAGATGGTTTGTACGATGTGGTCGTTGATCCGGAAGCGTTCCTCGGGGGTCAGGGTTCCTTTTGCCACGGTCAGGTTGTGGAGCTCACCCTGATTGACGGCATGTTCTGGAAGTGTCATGTCGAATCCCCACCGGTTCCGTGGGTCGTCTTTGGTGACGGGCGGTTTATGCTCACCCCAGGGACGAAGGTGGCCGGGTTTGTCTGCCAGCAGAGATTCGGTAGCAGGTGGCGTCTGCTCCGGTGTGCCAGTAAGCACCTGTTTTTCGTCGCCGGACAATCCCAGCCTGTCACTGAAATGACGCACCCAGGTGCGTTGGCCGATCTGTCGGATGTGCTCTATGTCGTCCTCCGACATGAATTCGCCACCAGTGTTGGCATTGGCCACTGCGCGAAAGGCTCCCTGCAGCTCTTTTTGTTCCAGGTCTCGATCGGTTTCCGCCTGCTGAGCACTATCGCCAGCCAGTTGCCTTTTCAGGCATCGGATCTCCGCATCCCGGTGCAGAACTTCAAAGCGGGTGCGAATCTCATGGATGCGGTTGTAGATCGTTTCCAGTTTGACCGCCTTGTCCACCACATGCTCGGGGCTGGTGATCTTTCCACAGTCGTGAAGCCACGCTGCCAGGTGGAACTCGTAGCGCTCGTCGTCGTTCATGGTGAAGTTGGCAAAGGGTTCTGCGGGGCTTTGGATGGCTTCATCCACCATCATCTGGGCGAGTTTGGGTACGCGGTCGCAGTGGCCACCCGTATACGGTGACTTGGCATCAATGGCGTTGGCAACCAGGCGAATGATGCCCTCAAGCAACGCCTGCTGGCTTTCAATCAGTTCACGGGTTTCGATCGCGACGGCGGCCGAGCCGGCGATCTCATCGACGAATACGATGAGATCATCGCTAAGATGGGTGTGCTCACCATGCTCCATTTCGATAACCAGGGCCCCAATCAACTGTTTGCGACGGTTCCTGAGAATGGCGAACACCGAGTGGCCGGAAAGTGTGTGACGAAGGGCCCGAATCACTTCGTTGTCGTCGTCTGTGGCGTTGACGCCAGAGATGGTTTCAGGCGGGTGTATGCCACGGTCTACGGCTAACGAGAGCTCGCTATTCTGGCGGCTCATCAGGTAGATAGCTCCCCGGGTCTGCCCGAGAATGTGAACGATCTGTGCAAGGATATCCTGCAAAAGGCTATCCAGGTCCTGGCCCCGATTGAGTGCGGTCGCAATGCTTTGGAAGCTGCGGATCGTACTGGCCATATCGTCCAGGGCGACGCTAAGTTGACGCGCCTCGCGAATATGGGAATCAACGGAAATGGGCGTGTCGAAACGAAAACGGGAGAGTGCCCCCACTCGGCGTGTCAGCAATTCCAGCGGCCTGCCCACACGACGACCCAGGAACCAGCCGATGACCAGCAACAGAAGTGCAATGGCACTTGCCAGGATGGTCTGACGGGTCAAAGCGGCCCAGACATCAGCCAATAGTTCGTCGGCGGGAATGGCCACGGCGATTTTCAGGTTCTCCCGGTCCAGGGACTCAAGGGGTTCCGTCATGCCGTACCAGTCCCGGTTTTCAGTGGTATAGCGGTTTACCAATTCACTCGTGGCTTGCTTGCTATCGCTTTCCAGGACGGCGTTGATGGCTCCGTCATTCAGTCCCTGTGGCTTTGCTGTGTTGGATGTTGTCCCGCTGTTGGTGGCGTCGGGCCCTGTGTAGGCCAGGGGGGAACCTTCGGCGTTGACAATGGCAATGCGGGTGCCGGGCGTCTGCCGCAGTTCGGCTAGTTGCGTACCCAGGTCGGTAACAGTTACATCGATGCCAAACACGGTATTGCCGTCCATGCCCTTCGCACCGGCTTGTCGTCGGGAAAGGGTCAAGCCGGTTTCACCCGTGGTAAAGAAGACATAGGGTGCGGTCAGTTTCGTGTTGCCGGAGGCATCGGCGAGCTCGTACCAGCCACGGTCTCGAGGATCAAAGTGGTAGTCGGATGGGGTACGGCTTTCCAGAAGGATGCGGCTGGCATCGTAGAAGTGCCACACGGATTGCGACTTTCCATCCGCGGCCCTGGTGATGGACTGGAGCAGGTACTGCGCATTGGTGGGTGCGTCTGGAAACTGCATGGCGCCAGAGCTGCGTATCTTTCGTAGCAGGAAAAAATCGCCATTGGCATAGCCAGCGTAAACGGCACTGACGATGTCGCTGCTGTCGAGAATGTCGGCGACAACCGGCAGTCTTACCAGGCGTTGTTCCAATGTGTCGGCGATGGCCAGAGGGTCGTGGCTGAGGACCGCGAGAGCGGTTGACGGCGGGTCGGTGATGGCACGGATACGGTCATCCACACTGACGGCAAGCTGATGGGCCGTGGCACTGGCGGCAGTAATTTTCGCGTTTTCCATGCCGCGAAAGCTTTGGCTGACCAGTACAATGGTGAGTACCAGCATGCCGAGGGTGATCGCGGAGGCTATCAGAAAGGCAAGCGACACCTGCGCTGACTGGCGATTTCGACGCATAGTTCATCCTTAAACGGTGGTCTGGTGTATCAAAGCGCAGGGTGCTGCACTGACCCAAGGGTAGACGTTAAACTCCCGGTTTTCCTGATCATACGGTGAGCGCCCAATGACTATGGATTTGTTCGAGTCATCTTCATCAGAGCCCTGGGTCGAGCCGCTCTGCGATGGAGCGGTTGTCCTTCGCCGTTTTGCCCAGGCCAACGCCAGCGAATTGCTGGAGGCGATCTCCGGCGTGGCGGAACAGGCTCCGTATAGGCAAATGCAGACGCCCGGTGGCCACACCATGTCGGTGGCGATGACCTGTTGCGGAGACTGGGGCTGGGTGACGGACGCACAGGGCTACCGGTATGAGCGAAACGATCCGTTTTCAGGGGAACCCTGGCCGTTGATGCCGGCCGTGTTTCGGTCTCTGGCGGCCAAGGCAGCAAGCGCAGGGGGCTATTCGGGTTTCAATCCAGACGCCTGCCTGGTGAACCGCTATGCACCTGGCGCCAAAATGGGTCTCCACCAGGACAAAGATGAAGAGGATTTCCATCAACCGATCGTTTCTGTGTCCCTGGGTACTCCGGTCATGTTCCAGTTCGGAGGCGCCCGGCGTAGTGACCGACCACAGCGAGTGCCCCTTGAGCATGGTGATGTGGTGGTCTGGGGAGGCCCGGCGCGGCTCCGCTACCATGGCGTGTTAACGCTCAAGCAGGCACAGCATTCGTTGACGGGCGCCTGCCGTTACAACCTGACGTTTCGCCGTGCGCGGTAATGGTGGGTGATGGCACCCTCCAGCGTGGTGGTCAAACGCTGTAGCAACTCCCCGCTGTGTCGCCAGAAGTGCCAATAGAGGGGCACTTTCAGCTCATGACCCGGTGCAAGGTTGACCAGGCCCCCATTGTCCAGCCAATGACTGGCCTGGATTTGCGGAATCATGCCGTAGCCCATGCCGGCCCTGGCAAGCTGGACGAAACCTTCGGAGGAGGGGCACAAATGGTAGGGGAAACGGCCGTGGTAGCCACAGCCGGCCATGAATCGGTGCTGTAGCTGGTCGTTGGGGCCAAATACAATAGCCGGAGAGGTGGCGAAAGCTTCTGGTGTGATGCCATCCGGAAAAAACTGGCGAACATACTGTGGGGTCGCCAGCGGCATGTAGGTCATTTCCCCCAGTGCCACGCAACGCCCGCCAGCAATGGGCTGGCTGCTGCTGCACAGACAGGCGGCCACATCGCCATCGCGCATCCGCTTCAGGCCTACGTCCTGGTCCTCAATAACCAGATCCAGCAATAAACCCTCCCGGCTGCAGAACTCCCCAACCACAGCGGCCCACCAGGTGGCCAGGCTGTCGGCGTTGATAGCGATACGCAGGCGGGTGGTGTCCTCGGCAAGGGCGGGTATGGTTTTGCGCAGGTCCCTTTCCAGAAGCTGTACCTGCTGGAAGTGGTTCAGCAGCTTGTTCCCGGCCGGCGTTGCCTGCAGTTCCGGGTGCCGGACCAGAACCGGCTGGCCCAGGCGTACTTCAAGTGACTTGATGCGTTGTGATACGGCGGATTGCGTGAGCCCGAGTATCTCCCCGGCACGCTCAAACCCACCGTTCTCGATCACCGCGGCAAGTGCCTGCAGAAGCTTGTAATCCAACATAAGAAATATTCATGGGATATAAGGTTTATGATTTTTAAGTATAGCCCTTACCCCTTAAGCTTCCAGCAAATTCGGAGGGAAATATGCTGACAAGTTATCTGACAGGGCTGCTGGTGTGTGGAGGCATCATCATTGCGATTGGCGCTCAGAACGCCTACATCCTGGGGCAGGCGATTCGCCGGGAACATCATTGGTATTGCGCTGGCATTTGCATGACGGCGGATATCTTGCTGTTCACGGCAGGCATGTTCGGCGTTAACGCCGCGTTGATGGCCGTGCCTGAAGCGCTGGACGTGATGCGCTGGTTGGGTGTGGCGTTCCTCAGCTGGCTGGCGTTGCTGGCCTTCGCTCGTGCTGCGAAAGGACGTGATGCCCTGGATGCCAGGAAAGCGGATGTTTCGAGCCTGCGGACCGTGGTGTTGACCACCCTGGCGGTAACGCTACTGAATCCCCAGGTGTATCTGGATACCTTGTTGCTGATCCCTGCCATCGGCGCGCAACAGGCCAGCCCGCTGGTGTTTGTGGCCGGCGCCAGCAGTGCGTCTGTCATGTGGTTCTGCCTGCTGGCGTTCGGCGGGGCGGCGCTTTCCCCCTGGTTGTCGAGCCCCATGTCCTGGCGGTTCATTGATGGCGCTATTGGTTCCATGATGGCGATCATTGCCTTTCACCTCGCCAGCAACGGCCTGTCCGGGCCGGTGGCGTAAACAGCGCCCGGTCTCCGGGCCCGCCGGTTACTTTTCCAGCACCGTTCTGGTATGCTTCGCCGCCTTTAATTCGCAGCTTATGAACGTACCTTAATGAACGTCCCCACGACAGTTACGACGATCACTCCGCCCTAGCGTCCTGTGCTCCCAGGTTTACGTCCTGATTGAACTCCGGTAGTCACCTCATTACGACTACAACCGGTTTTTACGTCCCGAATTTGCCCTCTCTGACTGGATACCAACGATATGGTGAACAAGCTTAAAGCCGACTGGCTTTCCAATATACGCGGCGATTTGCTTGCCGGCATTGTGGTGGCGCTGGCGCTGATTCCCGAAGCCATCGCTTTTTCCATTATCGCCGGTGTGGACCCGAAAGTGGGTCTGTATGCCTCGTTCTGTATTGCTGTGGTGATTGCCTTCGTCGGCGGCCGCCCCGGTATGATCTCCGCCGCGACAGGCGCTATGGCGCTGTTGATGGTGACTCTTGTAAAGGAACACGGCCTGGAGTATCTGCTTGCAGCTACGCTGCTGACCGGGCTGCTGCAGATCGGCGCTGGCTATCTGAAACTCGGCGGCCTTATGCGCTTCGTGTCCCGTTCCGTGGTGACCGGGTTTGTAAATGCGCTGGCTATCCTGATCTTTATGGCGCAATTGCCAGAGCTCACGAATGTCACCTGGCACGTTTATGCCATGACCGCCGCCGGGCTGGGGATCATTTACCTGTTCCCGCTGGTGCCAGTCGTTGGCCGTATACTGCCATCTCCGTTGATTTGTATCGTCTCGTTGACCATCGTCGCGATGGTCTACAACATCGACATCCGCACGGTCGGTGATATGGGGCAACTGCCGGATACGCTCCCGATTTTCCTGTGGCCTGATGTGCCGCTGAATCTTGAAACCCTGATGATCATCCTGCCTTACTCCGTTGGCCTCGCCATTGTTGGCCTTCTGGAATCCATGATGACAGCCACCATCGTAGATGACCTGACCGATACCACCAGTGACCGTAACCGGGAGTGCAAAGGGCAGGGCGTTGCCAATATCGGCTCTGGCCTGCTGGGCGGCATGGCCGGCTGCGCGATGATTGGCCAGTCCATTATCAACATCAAATCCGGCGGCCGAACCCGGCTTTCCACGCTGACAGCAGGCGTCTTCCTGCTGGTTCTCGTGCTGGTGCTGGACCAATGGCTGGTACAGATTCCCATGGCGGCCCTCGTGGCCGTGATGATCATGGTGTCCATCGGTACCTTTAGTTGGGCGTCGATCAAGAACCTGAAAGAGCATCCTCTGTCCACTAACATTGTGATGGTCGTGACTGTTTTTGTCGTCGTCGCCACGCACAACCTGGCCTTTGGTGTGCTGGCAGGCGTGCTTCTGGCGTCCCTGTTCTTCGCCAACAAGGTGGGCCATTACATGCTGGTGACGTCTGACTTTGATGAGGCAACCGATACCCGAACCTACAATGTTGTCGGCCAGGTGTTCTTCAGTTCCTCGGAAAAATTCACGGAATCCTTTGATTTCAAGGAAGCAGTGGATAATGTGGTGATTGACCTGACCCGCGCGCACTTCTGGGACATTACGGCGGTGGGCGCTCTGGACAAGGCCGTTATCAAGTTCCGTCGTGAGGGGGCGGAGGTGGAGATTATCGGGTTGAATGAAGCCAGCGCCACCATTGTTGACCGCTTTGGGGTGCATGACAAACCCGACGCCGTTGACCAGTTGATGGCGCACTGACATGACACAAGCCAAGGAATTCAAAGACGTAACCGGTCAGAATAACAACCACAAGGATCACCAAGGCGAGGTTGAAATGCTACGAGTAGTTGCCTGTATCGACGGCTCCAGGGCTGCACCGGCGGTGTGTGATTACGCTGCCTGGGCCAGCAAGCACATGGGAACCCCGATGACTCTGCTGCACGTTCTGGATGAGGAGCGTTATCCAACGGAGCCAGACCTGGCCGGTAGCATTGGCCTGGGAAGCCGTGAACAACTGATGGATGAGCTTGCCGAGCTTGACCGAAAACGTTCCAAACTGGCACTTGAGCATGGCCATCACATGCTCGATGAGGCAGAGCTGCGGGTGAAGGAGCAGGGTACTGACGACGTAATCAAGCGCCAGCGCCATGGAGACCTCACCGAATCGCTGCTGGCCCTGGAGAACCAGACCCGTTTGCTGGTGATGGGGCTCCATGGCGAGAGCAGTTCAGACCGTGACGTACATGTGGGCAGTCAGCTCGAAACGGTGATTCGCAGTGTCCACCGCCCGATTCTTCTGGTTCCGGACGAGTACGAGAGGCCAAAGAGCGCCATGCTGGCTTTTGACGGCAGCGCTACGGCGTTCAAAGGCGTGGAACTTCTGGCGGGTAGCCCGGTACTGAAAGGTATGCCTATTCATCTGGTGATGGTTGGCGCAGACACCAATGACCGCTGGGAACAGCTCAAGAAAGCAGAGAAGATGCTGGGAGATCTAGGTTCCGACATCACCTTGGCAATCCGCGCCGGGGATGTAGAGCCAACGCTCCACGCCTACCAGGAAGAAAACGACATCGACATCCTGGTGATGGGTGCCTATGGCCATTCACGAATTCGGCAATTCCTGGTGGGAAGCACTACAACCACGATGCTGAAAACCGCGAAAAAGCCACTGGTGATCCTGCGCTAATGCTGAACCAACGGGGCTTTTTTGCCGGGCTGGTGTCGGCACGCCACGCTCTGCCGGGATTGCTAGTGCTGCTGATGTTACTGACAGGCTGCGCCGGCAGTTTACCGCCGGCCACTCACTCCGGAGCCGAAACAGCCATGCTGACTGACGACAGTTTCCTTTCCAGTCAGTCCCGGCGACGGTTGGCTGATGCGAGCGGTCAATCCGGTTATTACCTGCTGGATTCTGGTCAGGACGCCTTCCTATACCGAGCGGCTATGATTGAGGCGGCCGAACACCGTATTGATGCCCAGTACTACATCTGGAATCGTGATGATTCCGGACTGCATCTGGCCGGCCGGCTGCTACTCGCAGCGGACCGTGGTGTTAAGGTCCGGCTGCTGCTGGATGACTTTAACGCCGAGGGGATCGGCGAATTGTTTGCTTCCCTGGATACCCACCCAAATATTCATATTCGCATCTTCAACCCAGCCAGAAACCGCAGTGGCTGGGGCCGATGGGTATCGTTCCTGATGGATTTCCAGCGAATAAACCGCCGAATGCACAACAAGACATTTGTGGTGGACGGGACTGCGGGCATTGTCGGGGGTCGCAACATTGGTGATGAATATTTCGGCTTCGATGAGAGCCGCTATTTCAGGGATCGCGATGTCCTTGCCCTGGGGCCGGTGGTTGAGGGCATGGCGGATAATTTTCAAGCCTACTGGAGCAGCCCCTGGGCTTACCCCGCTTCCGATCTATACACATCCATGCCTACTGGAGCGGAATTGGCCGAGACGCTGGAGGGGCTTCGGCAGCAGGCCATCGCACAACCCCGGCTCCCCACCTCTGCCCCCACAGGAGCGGAGCAGGGCAGGTCTGAACTGACCAACGTGTTCAGCCGAATGACAATTGCTCAGGGGGAACTGGTGTTTGACCCTCCCCCTGAAAACATGGACGCGCCACCCGAAACGCCCAAACGGAGCGCACTGGCGTTGCAACGCCTGGCGCAGACAGCCACCCGGGAAATCCTGATCGAGTCCGCCTACCTCATTCTTGCCAGGGAACAGTTACAGGCCCTGGGGGCCAACGAGCGCCCGCAACTGGAGGTTGCCGCTCTGACTAACTCACTGGCCTCAAACGACCTGGTCACCAACCATGCCGGTTATGCCCGCTGGCGTCCCTACATGCTGGAGCAGGGCATAGACATCTACGAACTCAAGCCCGATGCCGAGGCTTGCCGGCAATGGCTGAGTGATGACGCCTTCTGCGCCACGGGCGAGGTCAGCCTGCACTCCAAATCTGTGGTTTTTGATCGCAGTACCCTGGTGGTGGGGTCTTTCAACGTAAACCTTCGCTCCATCTACCTCAACGGTGAAACCGTGTTGATTATCCACAGTGCCGAACTGGCAGAGCGTGTGGCGGCAGATATACGGCTGACCATGGCGCCCCGTAATAGCTGGGAGGTGGCCCTGGACGAGGACAGAGGTCTTCAGTGGCGCAGCGGTGAAGAGGTGTTCACCAGCGAGCCGACCGTCCATTGGTGGCGCCGAGCGAAGTCTGGTTTTCTGTCATGGTTGCCTATCGAGAAGTACCTTTAATCTGGACGGTGCCCGGCGTGTTGGACCGCCACAGTAATATTTACCCACTAGCGCCAACTTAAAATTGACCCCCTGAGGCAAAATGGCCGCCTAATCACACGATCAGAGCGGCGGCCGATGGTGACTCAGGAGACACTTGCGAAAACTCATAGGCTAGGAGTGTTTACTGCACCGGGATAAGTCCAGTCTGTGAGACTTTCCGGGTAGCTAAGGGGAATCCGGGGTCGTGGCCAGTACCTGGTACCGAAGGTAATAATCCATCAATCGATGATATTCCTCTGGCCATTCAGTATCGAATGGCCGGCTCTCTTTTGGCTGCCGACGGTTGAGCAGGGGATCATCTTCCTGCCAGGGATAATACTGTCCGGAGCTGTCATTACTGAACGCTCCATGCTCATTGATAGTGCGCTTCAGATTGAACCCCACGTTACTGACCCCGTCCGGGTCCAGCAGGTTCTCGCCACCGAGTGTAATATAGTCTTGGTCTGACAGGCTGAAATGATACAGCGTCGGGAAAATATCCCGGTGCGACCCGATGCGCATAGGGTCATACCTGTGTGACGTGTTTTCAAGGACCGGGTCCGGCACGTGCAGGAAGAATGGCACTGCATAAGTAAGACCATATTCCGTGGGCTCATGTGCACTCAGGTTCCGCACGCGGTGATCGCCGGATACCGCAATAATAGTCTTATCGCGAAGAGTCGATGACTGCTTGATACGCGTCATGAACTGCCCCAGCGCATCAGAGGCGTACTGAAAAGTCTCAAGAAGCGTCCTGGCCTGCCCGTCCTCATATTCGGCCCTGGCGGCAAGCCGGTTGCTGATTTCCGTCGGCCCGGGCTCATAGTTTTCCGGCACCTCGTAGGGTGAATGATTGGAGGTGGTCATAATAAAGAGCAGGGTGGGCTTATCTGCCTCTTCCATTACCTTGTTGGCAAACTGGAACAGAAAGCCATCTGGCACGCCCCAGGTACCTGAATATTCAGCCGCGTCCGGAATCGCCTCAATAATGTCATTTTCATCATAGACACGGTCAAACCCCTGGGCAGGAAGGTAGCTAGCCAGATTACGCCACATGCCATTTCCACCGTACAGGAACGCCACTTCATATCCTGCCTGCTTGTAGGGTAGAACAGCGGAACCTGGCAAGGCGGTATCTTGGGCCGAGGAATGACTGATGGTCGCCACGGGGCTATGAAACAGTGTCATTACAATGCTGTCGATCGTCCCTGAAGTGCCCGCCAAAAATCGCTGGAAAAGAAAACCGTCTGCGAAATGGGGGCGAAGGCTTCCTAGCAGATCGTTATCCGGGAGATCGTCTTCCACCATAATATTCATGCCCATACCTTCCATCATGGCAACTACCACATGGGGCGGGTTCTGTTGGAGGTAATTGTTTTCCGGCGTGTGGTAAACCGGGGTCGGCTGGCCGAGTACTTCCTCCATTTGGGCGCTCAGTGTGGCCTCAGCAACCGGCTCAAAGCGCCGCTGTTCCTGGTAGTCAGAGGTCGCCCAGTCCAGTGCCGTGAATACATTCGGGGTGATCATGTTCAGCGGTTTGTACTGGGAAACGCTGGCGTGATAGCGCTTGAGGGGATGGTTATCGAGGGTTCCTCGCGCTGTCACAAAGGTGGACAGAAAAATTGTGACTACCGCCAGTGACGTAACGCTCCAGTGCCAATAGGCTTGCGGGTTTATTCGACCCAACGGACTGTGGAGGAACCACCGGGAGGTGAGGTATGCCAGAGCACCGACAATGAACGCCACCAGAAAACCACGTACCACGGGATAGTCTTCCAAGATATTGACAAGCACTGCGGCGGAGTCGTCTTCCCACAGCCCGAAAACAAACAGGTCAATATGGCTACCATAGGTCGTGTAGTAATAAAAATTGCATATGCAACCGACCACATAGAGTGCTGCTACAACCGTATGATAGTGGACCGCAAACCTTAACCAGCGCTGATAAGCGCCATGAAACGCGGCGGCGACATAGCCGCTCAACAAAAGGGGTGAATAGACAATCGCAGTTACCTTGGCATCAAAACGCCCGCCGAAAAAGAAAGCCCTCCAGATGTCATCATCAACCCCTGTTTCTGGTAACACATCCTGTATATGCATAAAAAACAGGTAGCGTGAAACCATCAGTATGCTGAAGGAAAAGAGAAAGCACTTGAATAAAAACAGTGACAGATGACGAAAGCGGGATTGATATTTCATCTTGGGGAATAGCAACATGGATTAAGGGTCAGGAAAGCAAAAGCTGGCTCAACTACAGTCTTCCGCATGGTAACGGTCGTCGAACACCAGGGACATTTAGCATGGCAAGCAAGCACGTCTGAGCTATTCCATTGGGAGCAAACATTTTATCGCGAGAAATTGTCGGCTACTGTAACAATGTAACAGATCGATGTCAGTCAGGCGTCACTCCCAGCAGCCACGCCCGACGCCCACGCCCACTGGAAGTTATGTCCGCCCAGGTGCCCCGTAACATCTACCACTTCACCAATAAAGTACAGGTCAGACTTGTCCAGAACGGCCATGGTTTTGGAGGATAGCTGACGGGTATCCACGCCGCCGAGGGTTACTTCCGCCGTTCGATAGCCTTCGGTGCCGGCAGGTTTGATGGTCCATTGGTCCAGGGCGCGGGCCACCTGTTCTATGTCGCTGTTCTTGTAGCCCTGCAGTGGGCCGGCCCAGCCGTGAACGTCGTTCAGGGCCTGGGCGAAGCGTTTGGGCAGGTGTTGTGCAAGGTATTGGGCCACCGTGGATTGCGGTTTTGATTTCCGCAGGTCGTGCAGGTCCTGTTCTACATTGGTGGCGGGCAGCATATTGACGCTCAGGCTGTCGCCGGGGTGCCAGAAGCTGGAAATCTGCAGCATCGAAGGGCCACTGAGCCCGCGGTGGGTGACCAGCATCGGTTCGCGGAAATGTTCGTTGTTGCAATGCACGTCCACAGGGCAACTGACGCCGGACAGGGGCGCCAACTGTTCCTTCAGCTCCGGGTGCAGGGTGAAGGGCACCAGCCCTGCCCGGATTGGCAGTATGGCAAGCCCGAACTGTTTCGCAATATCGTAGCCAAAGCCGGTTGCGCCCATGGTGGGGATGGACAACCCACCGCAGGCGATGACCAGGGACTCACAGGTCAGGGTGCCGCTGTTTGTTTGTAGCTGGTAGCCGTGATCGACACCGCTGATTGTTTTAACGCTGGTTTTAAGTCGCACTTCTGCGCCAGCCCATTCGCATTCGGTGAGCAGCATATTGAGTATTTCCTTGCTGCTCTCCTTACAGAATAGCTGGCCGGCGGCCTTTTCCTCGTGCTCGATGCCGTGGCGTTCCACCAGGTCCAGGAAGTGCTGGGGCTGTCTCTTATACACATCTGACGCTG
>CAJXOQ010000035.1 GCA_913057975.1 uncultured Marinobacter sp. | reverse complement strand
AGATAGGAGTCCGTCTCGTGGGCTCGGAGATGTGTATAAGAGACAGCATCTGGATGACCACTCCACAGAAGAGGTCTCCCTGGACACGCTCTGCGACATTTCCGGTTACAGTGAGGGCCATCTGATCAGGGCCTTCAAGCAGCATTTTGGCCTGACTCCCCACGCCTATTTGTTGAATCGCCGTATCCAACTAGGGCGCCTTGAGCTCGCCAACGGCACCCCAATCGCCGAGGCGGCACTGAACGCAGGCTTCGCCGACCAGCCTCACTTCCAGCGCACGTTCAAACGGCTGATGGCGGCAACGCCGAATCAGTACCGACAGCCCTCAACCGATCACCAGATACAGACAACTGATCGCAAGCAATAAAGCCAGGGTCCGGTTGATGGCCATCAGCACCACAGGCCGCTGCACGTATCGCCGCAGGAATGCCCCCGCATACACCCAACATGCCAGGGACAACCAACAGATGGGCAGGTAGAGCGACGCAAACAGCAGGATCTGGTTCAGGTCGTTGGCGCTGGTATAGGCGCCGATGCCAGACGCCGAAGCCAGCCAGGCTTTGGGGTTCAGCCACTGCATGATTGCCCCGGTGCCGAAGCCCGGCGCCTTATCAACACCCGTTTCCGGAAGCTGACCGCTGTCCATGGCCAGTTTTATACTCAGATAAAGCAGGAATGCGACACCGCCCCATCGCAACAACGTCTCCAGCATCGGCATCATGGTCAGCAGCGAATAGAGCCCCAGCCCCACGGCGACGAACAGTGCGATGAAGCCCAGGGTTGCCCCGGTTACGAAGATCAGCCCCCGGGAGACCGGATAGCGGGTGCCACTGCTCAGACACACGAGGTTAACCGGGCCCGGGGAAATGGACGCCGCCAGGGCGAACGCGGACATGGGCAGAATCAGGGAAAGGCTCATGGATGGTATTCTCCGTTCAGGTTATAGACGGAGTCTGCCCTGAAAGGTGGAGCGGGTATTGAACAAAATTGAGGTGCGCCAGGCTGCACACTAGTATGGAATAAATTCCGCCTCGTCCCCCACCACCTTATCAAATCGCCCTGCCCGCCAGTCCTCCCGTGCCTGGTCAATACGTTCCTTGCGGGACGATACAAAGTTCCATTCGATAAAGCGCCGGCCAACCGGTTCTCCGCCGATCACGGCAATACGAGTGTCCTCACTGGCGGTCACCGATACGCCAGGTTGCTGCGAAAACACCGTCATGCTGTGAGTTGGAAGTTCCGCGCCGTGGGCGGTCAGGGCACCTTGGGCAACGTAAACGGCGCGTTCCTGCACATCGGGCAATTCCAGGCTCTGGCCCGCCGTGAGAGTGGCTTCCAGGTAGAGGGTGTCACTGAACCGGCGTACCGGTGAAGCCACCCCGTAGGCATTGCCAATCATTACTCGTACAGGCACACCGTGAACGTCTAACGAGGGAATGTCATCGCTTGGGTAATGGTGGAACGCAGGGTCGGTTTCTTCGTGCTCTTCCGGCAGTGCCAGCCAGAGCTGAAGACCGTGGAGCCGATGATCTTCCACCGTGATCGCCGCGCGTTCACGTTCAGAATGGGTGATGCCACGGCCAGCCACCATCAGGTTGATATCACCCGGGCGGATAGGCTGGAGGCTACCGACAGAGTCCCGGTGCAAAATCTCACCCTCGAAGAGGTAAGTCACCGTCGCAATACCGATGTGTGGATGGGGACGAACGTTGATACCGTGCCCCGCTGCAAAAACCGCCGGCCCCATTTCGTCAAAGAAGATCCAGGGGCCAACCATTTTCCGTTTTGCGGTTGGCAACAGGCGACGCACGGAGAATCCCCCAAGGTCTGTTATACGGGGGCTCAGTATGGTTTCAATCGCGCTGCAGGGTGCAGTTATGGCATCACAAACCTGCTCTGCAGACTCCAATACATTACTCACGGCACCGCTCCTATGCGTCTGTTCTGGAATATCCACATTGCCCCGAATACCTGAGATGTTCAACTATCCAATACAGCTACGGACGTATTTGTTAGTCTCAACGTGTCTACCATCATTAGGACAGGGAGCGTTTTATGAAAACCATTGGCCTTCTTGGCGGCATGAGCTGGGAATCCACCCAAACGTACTACCGGTTGATCAATGAGGGCATAAAGTCGCGCCTCGGGGGGTTGCACTCCGCCAAGCTCGTGCTTTTCAGCGTTGATTTTGCAGAGATTGAAGCACTCCAGCACAAGGGTGACTGGCCCGCCACGGCCACCATGCTCGCCAAAGCCGCACTGTCACTTCAAAACGCGGGTGCGGATTTTCTGATGATCGGCACCAACACCATGCACAAAGTAGCGCCGGAAATTGAAGAGGCCATCAACATCCCCCTGCTTCACATCGCCGATGCCACGGCGAGCGTCCTGACACAGGACAATATCCAGCGCGTGGGGCTCCTGGGTACACGGTTTACCATGGAGCAGGCCTTCTACCGCGAACGCCTGGACGCGGCTGGCATTGAGGTGGTAACTCCGGATGAACCCCAACGGGCGGAGGTTCATCGGATTATCTACGAAGAACTCTGCCAGGGAGAGATCCAGGCGGCTTCCCGGGAGGCCTATCTGGCCGTCGTCAACTCACTGGCCGAGCAAGGTGCGCAAGCTGTCATCCTGGGGTGTACTGAAATCGGCCTGCTGATCGGACAGGCGGACACCACCGTTCCGCTGTACGATACCACGGCGATTCACGCGACTCAGGCGGTGGAGCAGGCACTTGGTGACCGATGAGGCAACGTGCAGCGTCGCAATCCCGTGAACCGGTCATCCGCTTGTGATTACTGAACCGTATAGGAAACCCGCCAGGTTTCGCTGGCAGAATTCAGGTCGGGAGTGCTGCGTTAGTCGTCCGGATTAATACAGCGCTATCACTCACCACTGCATTTCTGAGCCACCTATGACGACTGCTACCTGGTTTCTATTACTGGGCGCCCTCCTTCTGTTAGTGGGCTTTACCGCGTCCTACATCAAAAACGGGCCCGCCACGTCAGCCATTGTGTACCTGCTGGTCGGTTTTATCGTCGGTCCGATGGGCTTTGGCCTGTTCCATTTCAACCCACTGGAAGAGTCGGCACTACTGGAACTGCTCACAGAAATCGCCGTGTTGATTTCTCTGTATTGCGCTGGCGTGAAAATGCCCGCCCCGGTGACCTTCAGGCGCTGGCGCAACCCTCTGAGACTGGCGGTCGTGTCGATGTCGCTAACCGTGGGTATTGTGGCGCTGTTCGGATATTTCTGGCTCGCCCTGCCCCTTGGTGCCGCCGTACTGCTTGGTGCAGTGGTGGCACCCACCGATCCGGTGCTTGCCACCGAAGTACAGGTTCGACATGCCGATGATCCTGACCGGCTGCGGTTTGCGTTAACCAGCGAAGCGGGAATGAACGACGGTAGCGCCTTTCCTTTCGTAATGCTGGGGCTCGGACTGTTAGGTTTGCATGATCTGGGCGACGCCGGGTGGCGGTGGTTCGCGGTTGACGTTGTATGGGCCAGCGGCGCGGGAATCATCATCGGTATCGTGGCCGGCTGCCTGGTCGGTTGGCTGGTTCAGAAACTGCGCTCCACGTTCACCCAGTCGGAGTTTCTCGAAAGCTTCCTTGGGCTGGGCCTGATTGCGTTTGCCTATGGCGTCAGTCTTCTGGTCAATGCCTGGGGATTTCTGGCGGTGTTCAGCGCGGCAGTGGCATTGAGGCATACCGAACTGAAGCTGGCCGGCCTTAAACAGTCCTACTCGGATACAACTTCCGGGGAAACCTATCCGGGCGAAGCACCGAAGGCCATCGCCCATGTGCATCAGAGCTCCCTGATATTCAACGAACATCTGGAGAGGCTGGCCGAAATCGTTCTGGTTCTGCTGATTGGCGGCTCCCTGTTCTGGGATTCGTGGAGCTGGCGCGCGGTTGGTTTCGCCGCCTTTCTGTTCTTCGTCGCCCGCCCCATCAGTGTTCACCTTGGCCTGCTCGGCAGCAAAGCGCCCATCCGGTTGCGAAATCTCGCGGGCTGGTTCGGTGTGCGGGGCATTGGTTCCCTCTACTATCTGATGTACGCCATCCAACATGGGCTGCCAGAAGACATCGCCCTGGAGTTGATTCACCTGACCCTGGTAGTGGTTGCCTTGTCGATACTTGTTCATGGCGTAAGCGTTAAACCCGCCATTGCTAGATTCTGGCGGGCGCGCAAATCAATGCACTAAAACATCCGTGTCCGCGAGCGAGGCCGAGAATACACGCCGACTAGCGAAGCAGGGGCAACAAGGTGTTTTGCCAGATCGACGTCTGGTATTGCTCACGAAACCAGCCAAGGTGGCCAATGCGGCTTTCGCCAACATCCTTCGGATCAATTCGGTGCATGGTGACAGCCGCCTGAGTGTAGAAACTGTGCAGCGAATCGACGTTACGTTGGGACATCATCTCGTCATCGGCAAAGGCCACGGCTGAGATCGGCACCTGAACCGCAGCGAACTGTTCCCGTAATGCCTGGCCCTCTTTACCCACCGCGTATTCCGGGTTAAGGCACCATTGCCGCCACTGGCGTATCACATTGGGTGGTAGGTCACCCACGATGTTCAGGCGCTTGCCGGGGAAGTAGCCGAATATCCGCACGCTGACAGGCGCCATGAAATACCACAGAAACCAGGCAATACGTTTGGTGGGCGGTGAGTTCTCACGCCAATAACCGCTGCCACAGGCGACGGTGACCGCATGATCCAGCTTGTTTACATTGGGTGTCATACCCAGCAACTGCCCGCCAACGCTGTGACCAATCCATTGAAGGCGCTGCCCGGGATAGTGCTGCCGGGCGAAATCTATAACCGCCTGGCAATCCTCGCTCCCCCACTCCGTCACCTTGACCGAGCAGTCCCGCAGACGGCCTTGCAGGGAGGCCCCCATACCGGAATAGTCGAAGGTGATGGCGGTAAAGCCCTGGCGGCTCAGATAACGCGCAAATTTCTCATAACAATGCTGCCCTACCCCCATGGCGCCAGCGACGATGACGACCGAACTGGACTGATCCGCAGGAAATACCCGGAGGTGGATTCGATGACCGCCCGGTGTCGTGACTGGCACATCCTGTCTACTCGTTGGGGGTAGTGAAGACTCCCTGGCACTCATAATAATTCTCCTGGTAACTTGCCTGACAACGTTCCCGGGCGTCAGAAATCGTTGGCGAGATGGTTGAGGAACTTGAGGATGACGGTCACTTCTTCATCACTGAAACCGTCGGTCATGCGGTTGTTCAATTCCGTGATCAGCGGTTTGGCGCTCTCGATCTTCTCGCGCCCGACATCGGTGAGATACAAACGGGATGCACGGCCATCCCTGTCGCAGGTGCGCCTCTCCAACAGGCCCTTGCTCTCCATCCGCCCAGCCAGCCCCGTCAACGCGGAACTGTTCAAATGAAGGCTGTGGGCGAGATCTTTCAACAGACATCCCTCGTCGCCGGCAACCAGCAACAGCGCCCCCACCTGGGTTACCGAAATTCCCAGCGCGTCTTCGCTGCGCTGGTCAGCGTGTTTGTATACCCGATGGCGGGCCTTGTTAAGCAGATAGAAAAAACGTTTGTCCATGAGCCTGCCATTTATTTCACATGTGAACCAAATATACTACGCATGTGAAATAACTGGCAAGCCGCCCATGCGACGTTGGACATCCGGCGCGATCAATTCCTATACTCAGGGTCCATTCCGCTGGAAGACTTTCTTTATGCGCGTTTTCGCCAACCCCGTCGGTTCCGGCTCTCTCTGGTTTGACAACCTTGCCACGGCTGATAGTACCCCGGTGGCCTACGACCCCCAGGCGCGAGCTTTTTTGCCGATGCCGCCCTTCTGCGCTAACAGGGACGTGATTGGCTGCAACTGGATCGCACCAGAGCAAGGTGCCTTCTGCCGCGCCTGTGCCATGACGGCGCTGGCACCAGACCCGTCCATCGCCAACGCCATCCCCAACTGGGCGCAAACCGAGGCCGCCAAACGCTGGGTGATCGACAATCTTGGGCGCTGGCATTGGTTTCGCCCGGAAGACCCTGGCGCTCGACCGGTGTTCCATATGCTTGCGGAGGGTCCCACTCCCGTACCAATGGGCCACGCCCAGGGCGTTGTCACCATCAGCGTGGCGGAGGCAGACCCGGTACTACGCACCACCCGCAGGGAGGCGCTGGAAGAGCCATACAGAACGATGATTGGGCACATGCGACATGAGATTGCCCACATGCTGTGGTGGCGTCTGAGTCTGCGTGAGGACTTCCTGGATGCGTTCCGGGCGATGTTTGGCGACGAACGTATCAGCTATCCCGGAGCGCTTCAGCATCACTACGAAAATGGTCCGCCCCAGGACTGGAAGCTGTACTACCTGACCAGCTATGCCTCAGCTCATCCCCACGAAGACTGGGCCGAGACGGCCGCGCACCTGCTTCACTTGACGGACCTGACCGACAGTTTTGTGGCCTCGGGCTTAACCTCTCCGGAAGTGCCAGGCCCGAACTGGGATCCCTATTCGGAACCCGATGCCCAGCGACTGATCCATATCGCCGCGTCCATCGCCATGGGCGTGAACCACGTAAACCGTTCGATGGGCCTGTCGGACCTGTATCCCTTTGTTCTGTCGGATTTTGCGCGCCACAAGCTGGCGTTCGTACACGACTGGCTCAGACGTGGAGCTCAGGGGCTCTAGCGTCGCACCACTTGATCGGCTGCAACATGCGCGGCCGATCAGTTATCGTCCTGCTCTCTGACTTTCCCTTCGCGGATGTTTTCCCTGGCCTCCTGAACTTCTTCTCCGTCGGCTTCGGGAACGTCGTGCTCATCCTTACGTGAGGGACGAAAACACAGGGTTGTCAGTATGGGGAAGTGATCTGATCCGAAAGCCTCCAGGCGGCGGAGCTGTTTGAGGGTGAAATGCTCCGTGGTAAATACATGGTCCAGAGGCCAGCGGAGATACCAACGCTCCGCATGGAAGGTATTAAACGTGCCCCGGCCACACCTCGGGTCCAGCATACCGCTGATACGACAGAATAAGCGGGTGGTTCTGGACCAGGCGACATCGTTCAGGTCGCCGGCAACGATGGCGGGGTACCCACCTTTGTCGACCTCCCGCCCTACCAGTAGCAGTTCAGCATCCCGCCAGAGGGACTCCTCGCTTTCACTCGGCGCAGGCGGACGTGGATGAAGAGCATGAAAGCGTACCCTGTCACCACTGGGCAACTTCAACCAGCCATGGATGGAGGGGATATCATCCTGGATCAGGTACTTTACTTCCGCCTCCTCCAGAGGCAGGCGAGAGTATAGGTGCATCCCGTAAAGGTTGTCCTGCGGTATACGAATGACCGTATGCCAGTCTCCCAACTCGGCATCCAGTTGCTCACCCCACCATTGGTCTGATTCAAGCGTCAGCAGCATATCCGGCTGCCAATCCCGTACCTGTTGGAGCAGGCCTTCGCTGTTGCGATTGGGGGTGAGTACATTCGCAACCATTAACGTAACGCAGCGATCCGCATTTCCCGGCTCGGCAACCTGAACCTGCAGGGGCCAGAACCGCGTCCAGGGCAGGATTCGGTACAACTGCAACACCAGTACCAGCCCACAGAGTGCGATCACCCATAACCGTAATTCACCGTCCCCTAACACCAACGCTGCCACCGCAGTTACGGCAACAAGCGTGGCTATCTGAACACGGGGAAACTCACAGGCACGTACCCACCAGTCGTGAACCCGCACTCTTCCGAGTACGGTGACGGCGAAAAGCACCAGTGCTACTACTAATAATGTGCAGGTAATCAAACGGGCCTCCTGAACGTTGCCGACTTATCAACCTACACAACAAAACCAACAGATGCACAGGATCCCTCCCCTGCATCCGCCGGCAAGTTACAACACTTACAACAGATCGAAACGATCAGCGTTCATCACTTTGTTCCAGGCCGCCACGAAGTCCTTCACAAACTTCTCCTTGGCGTCACTCTGGGCGTACACCTCCGAAATTGCACGAAGCTGGGAATTCGAGCCAAAGATCAGGTCCACCCGGGTGCCTGTCCACTTAACATCACCGGACTTGCGGTCCCGGCCCTCAAACACGTCCGCATCAGCCGACGTTGGCTTCCACTCGGTGTTGAGGTCGGTCAGGTTCACGAAGAAGTCGTTCGTGAGCTTGCCCGGCGAGTTAGTCAGCACGCCGTGTTTGGATTGCTTGTAATTGGCACCCAGTACGCGCAGACCGCCCACCAGTACCGTCATTTGCGGTGCGCTCAGGTTCAACAATTGCGCCTTGTCGATCAACATTTCCTCGTCGGAAACGGTGAACGCCGCGCGGCGGTAGTTGCGGAAGCCGTCGGCTTCGGGCTTGAGCCAGTCGAAGGCCTCGACGTCCGTCTGGTCATCGGTGGCATCGGTGCGTCCGGGCGAGAACGGCACGTCGATGCTGTGGCCTGCATCCTTGGCGGCTTTCTCGACTGCGGCGTTACCGCCGAGCACGATCAAGTCAGCCAGGGAAACCTTCTTATTGCCGGACTGGGCATCGTTAAAGGACTTCTGGATGCCTTCAAGAGCCTGCAGCACCTTAGCCAGTTGCTGTGGCTCGTTTACCTCCCAGTCTTTCTGGGGAGCCAGGCGAATGCGGGCGCCGTTGGCCCCACCGCGCAAATCGGAACCACGGAACGTAGACGCGGCGGACCACGCGGTGTAAGCCAACTCGGATACCGACAGGCCTGCTCCCAGGATCTTGCTCTTGAGGTCAGCAATGTCCTGGGCATTGATCAGCTCGTGATCGACCTCGGGAACCGGGTCCTGCCAGATCAGATCCTCGGCCGGCACTTCCGGACCAAGATAGCGGGCTTTCGGGCCCATATCGCGGTGCGTCAGCTTGAACCAGGCGCGGGCAAAGGCATCCGCAAACTCTTCCGGATTCTTGTGGAAGTGCTCGCAAATCTTGCGGTATTCCGGGTCCTGCTTCATCGCCATGTCGGCTGTGGACATCATGATTTCCACGCGTTTGGATGGATCTTCCGGGTCCGGCGCCATGTCCTTCTCGGTCAATCCCTTCGGTCGCCACTGCTGGGCACCGGCCGGGCTCTTGGTCAGTTCCCATTCATAACCAAACAGCACGTCAAGGTAGCTCATGTCCCATTTGGTCGGGCTGGGTGTCCAGGCGCCCTCGAGACCACTGGTAATGGCATCACGGCCCTTGCCGCTGCCATGGCTGCTCTTCCAGCCCAGGCCCATTTCTTCGATCGGCGCTGCCTCCGGCTCTGCGCCAACCTTGTCCGGATCACCAGCGCCATGGGTCTTACCAAACGTATGGCCGCCAGCGGTCAGGGCTGCTGTTTCATAGTCATTCATCGCCATTCGGGCAAAGGTTTCGCGAATGTCGCGAGCCGATGCCAACGGGTCCGGGTTTCCATCCGGGCCTTCCGGATTCACGTAGATCAAACCCATCTGAACCGCGGCCAGAGGATTTTCCAGGTCGCGATCACCGGAATACCGGCTGTTCGGCCTGTCACTGGTGGCCAGCCATTCCCTTTCCGCACCCCAGTAAATGTCTTCCTCGGGCTGGAAAATGTCCTCACGGCCGCCGGCGAAACCAAAGGTCTTGAAGCCCATGGACTCAAGGGACACGTTACCAGTGAGAATAAACAGGTCGGCCCAGGACAGCTTATTGCCGTACTTCTGCTTGACGGGCCACAGCAGACGGCGGGCCTTGTCCAGGTTGCCATTGTCAGGCCAGCTGTTGATAGGCGCGAAACGCTGGTTGCCGGTGCCGGCACCACCGCGTCCATCACCGGTTCGATAGGTACCGGCGCTGTGCCATGCCATACGGATCATGAACGGACCGTAATGGCCGTAGTCTGCGGGCCACCAGTCCTGCGAATCTTTCAGTACGGTTTCTATGTCCTTCTTGACCGCAGGCAGGTCAAGTTTCTTGAATTCTTCAGCGTAGTTAAAGTCTTCCCCCAACGGGTTCGACTTGGGGTTGTGCTGGTGCAAAATACCCAGGTTCAGTTGGTTCGGCCACCAGTCGTTGACACCCGGACCCTCGTCCTGCAGCTTTGTGCGGGCCCCGTGCATAACCGGGCATTTACCTTCGTTTCCGCTCATATCACTCTCTCCGTGGGTTGCTACCATCTCTTTCGTTGTTTCATTGATCGTTGTTGCACTGACAAACGGATCCAATCAGCTACCAATCTAGTCAATGTACTCGCATTTTTCACTATTAGTTCAGGTTGTTTTTTCGTACCAATGCAATAGTTTTTGTTTATCAATATGTCCCCCCGCGAGTTACCGGTTGATAACTGTGATCTGGTTGCTGAAGATCTATACTGAACACTCAGAGATTTGAAACGTTCACTGGCATAGCGACGGGAGTTTTGGATGAACACTCAGGAACAGCTTGAAAGCACCATCCGTGAACTGGTCTGCGAAGGTAAGGGCATTCTGGCGGCGGACGAGAGCAATCCAACCATCGCCAAACGGTTCAAGGCGGTTGGTGTGGAGTCCACCGAAGAAAACCGACGACACTATCGCAACCTGATTCTCGCTGCGCCGGGGCTGGGAGAGTACGTCAGTGGTGTGATCCTGTTCGAGGAAACCCTGCGACAGCACGCGGACGATGGCGCCAGCCTACCCTCTGTGGCGGCAAAACAGGGCATTGTGCCCGGCATTAAGGTAGATAAGGGCAAGGGCCCGATGGTTAATGCCCCCGGGGATGAGATTACCGAGGGCCTGGATGGATTGGCCCAGCGGCTTGAAGACTACAAGGAACTCGGTGCGCGGTTTGCCAAGTGGCGGAACGTTTACCACATCACCGATACCAACCCCAGTCGCGCCGCCATTGAGGCAAATGCAGAGGTCTTGGCACGCTATGCCGCCATCTGCCAGTCCTGTGGTGTGGTACCCATCGTGGAACCGGAAGTGCTGATCGATGGCGACCATAGCATCGAGCGAAGCGCGGAGGTGAATGAGGCCGTTATCAACGAAGTATTTCAGGCCCTGCGGCGCCATCACGTTGAGCTTGAGACCATGATTCTCAAACCGAGCATGGTCACTCCTGGCAACGCCAATGGCCAGAAGGCAAGCCCGGAGGACGTGGCAAAACACACCTTGAGAGTGTTCCGGCGTGTGGTGCCGGCAGCGGTACCCGGCATCAACTTCCTGTCTGGTGGTCAGACACCGGCAGAAGCGACCCTGAACCTGAACGCTATGAACAGTGGCCCGGCGCTGCCCTGGACACTCAGCTTTTCCTACGGGCGGGCACTGCAGGAGCCAGCCCAGAAAGCCTGGGCGGGCATTTCCTCCAACCGCGAAGCCGCCCAGGCGGCAATGGTTAAGCGTGCCAAGCTGAACAGCCTGGCCACCCTCGGGCAGTATGCTTCGGAAATGGAGGGCTGACCTCTACGGCCAGCCTTCGTATCAACAACCACCGGTGCAATTGGCGGAGCCATCAAAGCTCATGGTTTTTCCGCTCAGCGGAACGTGAACGGGCACTGAGGACAGGCTTATAAACTGCTTGGTGCGCGTTCCGTCCCGGACCACGCCATCCTGTGTGGCGGCCTCGTTGGCGTGGGACGCGATCACCGCGTTTGGCTTTATCAGGTCATTTACCACGTAGGCCGCCTCTTCGGGGCCAGTGGTGTAGGTGTCACCGATGTTGAGAACGACAAGACCGGCACCGTAGTGGTCTTTGACAACCAGTTTCTGCTCAGCGGTGATACCGGTGTCACCGGACAGGTACACCACCAGGCCGTTGGTGAACGTGAGCACGTAGCCGGTGGGCGGTCCGACACTGGCGCCAACGCCCGCCGCTTTCAGGTATTCCGCCAGCGGGCCGGTGAGAAAGCTCGGCGACAGGCCGTTGCTGTGCACGGCGGGCACGGTCGTGATGGCCACACCGCCCACCACCCGTTCAGCACCGAACCTCACCAGCAGGGAATCCTCTGGATTACCCTCCACGCTTTTGAGCTTGCTGGCAAAAAAGGCCGGCATTTCGCTACCCGTTACGATCTTTGCCTTCTTGGCAGCGGTGATTTTCACGGAATTGGACTCGGGAAGCACCACCACCGGAACCTCCGGCCCACCACAGCTACCCTGATTAACCTCGCGAATATGGCGATCCCCCACATGGTCGCCATGAACGTGGGATACCAGCACCACGTCAATGTTGCCTAATCGCGGATCATCGGCACCCGCAACGGTTCGACCGGCGTCATAAAGAATACGGGTGCCATTGGGGTCTTCAAAGATCAGCGCCCGGTCCATGGCGCAGAATTCGCCGTCATGGCTCCCAAGCGGGGTAACGTTAACTGTGTCGGCAGCGGCCGACAGCGATACGGCGCTTGCCAGAAAGGCAGCAACCAGGCTCTTGCAGGCGTTGTTCATATCTCCCTCTCCACGGTTTTTGGCGGTACCATAACCAATACGATGGATGCGTCACTTCATAGCAGTGTAGCTGGAGAATGGAATTCCGGAGTGGTGAACGTGAACAGATCTATGCAGCTTCAGTAACCGGGACGGGCTGTCGCAGGCAAGCCAGCATGGGGGCCACGTCACGGATTTTTCTGGCTTCGGGCCACAGCCACTGGGCCTCCGCGTAGCCGCCACGCAGATAGTTCAGCCATTGTTTGATTCGGCCGGTCACAAACCTGTCTTCAAGGCGGTCCTGCAGCGCAACGGCGTAGCCTTCTACCAGCCTGACCACCTCGGGCCAGGTCATATCCGCCACCGATTCCTTGAGCTGGCTGGCACGAATCCGCCGTGCCAGATCCGGCCGGGCGATCAGCCCACGACCGATCATCACATCGTCACAGCCAGAGACCTCACGGCAGCGCCAGTAATCCGCCACGGTCCAGATCTCGCCGTTGGCGATCACATGGGCATTAACCGCTTCCCTGACCCGGGCCACATCTTCCCAGTAAGCCGGCGGCTTGTAGCCGTCCACCTTGCTGCGGGCATGAACCACGATTTCGGACGCGCCGGCCGCTTCCAGCGCCAGGCCACAGGCAACGCCCATGGAACGGTCATCGTACCCCAGACGCATTTTCGCGGTCACCGGCACATGAGCAGGCACGGCGGCACGAACCGCTTCCGTAATCTGTTGCATCAATTCGGGCTCGCGCATGAGCACGCAGCCACCCTTGTGCTTGTTCACGGTCTTGGCGGGGCAACCGAAATTGATATCAACCTGTGTGGCGCCCAACTCCACCGCCTTGGCGCCATGCCGGCCCATCTGGACGGGGTCTGAGCCCAGCAGTTGAACGGCCACCGGTACGCCAACCTGGGTTTCGCAGCCATTGTGCAGTTCCGGGGCGTATTTGTAGAAAATACGGGGCGGCAACATGCCCTGAGTCACGCGAATAAATTCCGTCACGCACCGGTCGATGCCACCAACGGCTGTCAGTGTCTCTCGAATGGGTGCATCAACCAGCCCTTCCATTGGGGCAAGGATTATTCGCATCAGGGCTCCACGAATTGATCAAGGAATAAACGGGTGGGAATTGTAGAGAAGTTTTAGGGACGTTGGTAGGCCGGAATTACAAGCGTTCCACGCTGACGAACTTACCCTGGTCATCAAACAGGATACGGAAACTGCCCTGTACGCCGTCGCGAAGGTAAAAGCGGGAGAGAATACGGGCCGGGAAGCGGACGGATCGCCCGTCCCGGGCCGTGGTGTGGACGTCCGTCGCCGAGCCCTGATAGAGCTTGATCCACTCATCAGGGCTGATATCGACGTCCACGATAATCTGCTGCATCAGGCGGCCTTAGTTGGCAAGCTCAAGCAGCAGGCGATTCAGGCGACTCACGTATGCGCCCGGGTCCTGCAGTTGCTCACCACTGGCCAATGTGGCCTGGTCGAGCAATACCGCAGACAGTTCCTTGAAACGGTCCTCGCCCTGTTCGTTCTCAAGGCGCTGAACCAGCGGGTGCTCTACGTTGATTTCAAAAATCGGCTTGCTGTCGGGTACTTTCTGGCCCGCCGCTTCCATGATTTTCTTCATCTGCGCGCCCATGTCGAAGTCACCAACCACCAGGCAGGCCGGTGAATCGGTCAGGCGGTTGGTTACCCGCACTTCCTGAACCCGATCGTCCAGTGCCGTCTTGATGCGCTCCAGCAGGTTCTTGTGTTCCTCGGCCGCCTCTTCCTTGTGCTTCTTGTCTTCCTCGGTTTCCACTTCGCCAAGGTCGAGATCACCACGGGCAACGTCCTGGAACTGCTTGCCGTCGTACTCGTTCAGGTAGCCCATCATCCACTCATCAATGCGGTCAGAGAGGATCAGCACTTCAATGCCTTTCTTGCGGAACACTTCCAGGTGTGGACTGCTCTTGGCCGCCATAAAGTTGTCGGCCGTGATGTAGTAGATCTTGCTCTGGCCTTCCTTCATACGGCCGATGTATTCGTCTAGAGACACGGTCTGCGCCTGCTCACCGGTATGGGTGGACGCAAAGCGCAGCAGGCCGCCGATTTTCTCGCGGTTGCTGAAATCTTCCGCCGGGCCTTCCTTCAGCACGGTACCGAATTCGTTCCAGAACTTTTGGTACTGCTCCGGCTCTTTCTTGGACAGCTTCGACAGCATATCCAGAACCCGCTTGGTCACCGCTGTACGGATGCTTTCGACGGTGCTGTCGTTCTGCAGGATCTCGCGGGAAACATTGAGTGACAGGTCGTTGGAATCAATCACACCCTTGGTGAAGCGCAGGTACAGCGGCAGGAACTGCTCTGCGTCGTCCATAATGAACACACGCTGCACGTAAAGCTTCAGGCCACGAGGCGCTTCCCGGTTATAGAGATCGAAGGGTGCACGGCCAGGCACATACAGCAGGCTGGTGTAATCCAGCTTGCCTTCCACCTTGTTGTGGGACCAGGTCAGCGGGTCTTCGAAATCGTGGGCAATGTGCTTGTAGAACTCTTTGTACTCTTCGTCCTTGATCTCGCTGCGGGACAGGGTCCACAGGGCGGTGGCGTCGTTGACGGTTTCATACTCGCCCTTCTCGCCCTCTTCTTCAGACTCGGACTTCATGATCACTGGGAAAGAAATGTGGTCGGAGTACTTCTTCACTAGGTTACGCAGACGGAAACCGTCGGCAAATTCTTTGGCGTCATCCTTCAGGTGCAGGACAATCTGCGTGCCGCGCTCATTCAGGTCCACGTTCTCGATGGTGAACTGACCATCACCAGCGGACTGCCAGTGAACGCCCTCTTCCACCGGAGCACCGGCGCGACGGGTAAAGACTTCCACGGAATCGGCCACGATGAATGAGGAATAGAAGCCAACACCAAACTGACCGATCAGTTTGCTGTCTTTCTTCTCGTCACCGGAAAGCTGCTTGAGAAACTCGGCAGTACCGGACTTGGCAATGGTGCCCAGATTCTGGATAACATCGTCCCGGTTCATGCCGATACCGTTGTCGCTCAGCGTGACGGTGTTCTTTTCTGCATCGAAGTCGAGGCGGATCTTCAGTTCCGGGTCGCCCTCGAACAGGCTGTCATCTTTCAATGCAGCGAAACGCAGTTTATCTTCCGCATCCGACGCATTGGAAATCAACTCACGAAGGAAGATTTCCTTGTTGGAGTACAGGGAGTGGATCATCAGGTTAAGCAGTTGCTTAACTTCGGTCTGAAAACCCAGGGTCTCTTTTTGCGATTCAACCGTCATGGCTTGTTTTGTCTCCTGCTGTGTAGGTTCGGAGGAGTGGTGCGGCTGGGTAAACTTTTCCAAAACACGCTGTGAATACATCCATGTACGCTCCGCTCCGCCATCCATGGCTCCGCAGGGTTTTGGAAAAGTTTACCCAGCCACCCCACCCAACTGTGGAGTAGTTTCCATTTAAGCACCTAGGCCGGCGCGAGCAGGTGGGGATGGCTTTCCGAAACCGTGCGGAGCCATGGATGGCGGAGCCCGAGCCGCACAGGGACGTCTCGAGGCGCGTTTCGGAAAGCCATCCCCACCTGCTTGCTTGCACCAAAGCCAAGCATGTTGAGATGGGAAATGGGGTTCAGAAGGGGTATTTCAACCCCGACAAGATGAATTCAGTCGTCCAGCAGGAAGTGCGCCCGTGCGGTCGCGATGGGCTGGGAGCGAGATTTCTGCCAGGCGGTGATCATCACATTGGCTACACGGTTGCCCTGGCGGGTGAGCTGACATTCTGCGAACGTCTCGCGGTTCAGGCCAGCACGAAGGTAATCCAGTGAAAAATCCACGATGCGGGGCATTCTCAGAGCTTCCTGGGACATCATCAGATAGATAACCGCTGACAACTCCATGAAGCCACCGATCACCCCACCATGGATAGCTGGCAGTATCGGGTTACCCAGGTTTTCCTTTTTCATGGGAAGGCGAAAAATCAGGTCGTCGCCAAAACGGTCGCACTCGAGGCCGATGAAACGGGCGTAGGGGATACTCTCCAGCATTCGAGAGAAATCCCCGGTGTCCTGGGTATAGCGGAGGATTTCCGGATTGGTCATTCTTCGCCTCCAGTGATCAAGTCGCGGAACGACTTCGGGGTTGCTTCCTTACCGATACGCATGAAAGTGCCGACACAGTTGGCGATGGTCTCCCCCGGCTCCTGATAGGCCTCACAGCGGGTAAAGATAATGTTGCGGGTAACCTTATAGGTTTCAGCGCGGGCATAGACCGGCTTGTGTGGTTCCGCCGGGCGCATGTAGTCCACTCTCAGGTCCAGCGTCGGGCACAACTCGAAGTCATCCAGGCTGCACATGATCACGGAACCGGAAGTGGTGTCCATCAGGGTTGTGATGGCACCACCATGGATAACGCCCGTATCCGGGTTGCCGATAATGCGGTCACTGTAAGGAAGGCATAGCGTCAATTGATCTGCTTTTGCAGATGTCACTGTCAGGCCCAGTTCCCGTCCCTGGTTGAGGGTTCCAATAAACCGGCGGACCCGGTCCATCCTCATGGAGTCTTTCATAACGTTAGGCTCATCAGGTCAGTTTTGGGTTTCTTTACCAGCTTCTTTTTTCCCGGTTTCCGACTTTGGCGGAGGCTCCTCAAACACTTTACCTGCCCGCAGCGCAAACAGCGCTGTGGAGTGGAACTCCCGACGGTACAAAACGATGACGATCAAGGTAGAGGCACCCATGAATACCAACGGGTGGATAAACCAGGAAACCACGGCCAATGCGTAATAGAAAGAGCGCAACCCAAGGTTGAAGGTATCGCCAGCAAGATTGCAAACGCTTCCGGCGCTCTTTGCAAAGGCTTCCCGGGCAGCTGGACTTGCCTTGGTATCGGTTGTCAGCGGTGCGCTGCCAATCAGCACGGAGACGAAGTTGTACATCCGCATGGACCAGGTGAACTTGAAGAACGCGTAGATGAAAATCACCATCAACACGACCATCCGCATTTCCCAGATTTCCCGGCTGGGCAAGGTGCCAAACGGCATGGTACTGAACACTTCCATGACCTCTTGGGTGTATCCCAGCGCCGTGATGATACCGGCCAGGATCAACAGGCAACTGGATGCGAAAAAGGCACCGTTGCGCTCAAGGTTACCCACCACGGAGGCGTCGGATATACGATTATCCCGGCGGAGCATCACGCGCATCCAGTCTTCACGGTAAAGGTCGAGGGTGTTGGAGAGGCAGGGTCGATCATTGGCCTTGCGTCTGGAGTACTCGGAGTAGCCTAGCCAGCAGATCAAAAACCAGACCAGGGCGATGAGTTCCAGATAGTTGCTCATGAAGTCGTTCCGGATGCGGTATGAAACGGGAATTGGAGTCTTTGATCATACCGCAAAGCCGACAAAGCCTCCATACAACAGGCCCTTACGGGTAGCATCACAGCCGCTCACAGGGATATGGTATAAACATCCCAATGCCCAGCAACGGCGACCGCGGATATTCACCAGGGTCTGCCCAGGTATTCAAACAAGGAGTTTATCGTGAACGTTCACACAGGCTTTCGACATCTTACCGTTTTTGTGGTGGTGGCCTTCCTTGCCGGGTGCTCAGTCAACCCGGTCACCGGCGAAAAGCAGCTGTCACTGATTCCCGAAAGCCAGGAGCTTTCCATCGGCAGCGAGCAGTACAAGCCAACTCAGCAAACCCAGGGCGGCCAGTTCTACCTCGACCCGGAATTGAACCTGTACGTCAGTCAGGTAGGCCAGAAGCTGGCAAAGGTCAGTGACCGTCCCGACCTGCCCTACGAGTTTGTGGTTCTCAACAGCAGTGTTCCCAATGCCTGGGCGCTTCCTGGGGGAAAGATTGCCATCAACAGGGGTCTGTTGATGGAGTTGGAGGATGAGGCCCAGTTGGCGTCGGTTCTTGGCCATGAAATAGTTCACGCCGCCGCTCGCCACAGTGTCCAGCGCATGCAGCAAGGCATGTTGATCAGCGCAGGCGTGGCGGGGTTGGGTTTTGCCCTGTCTGATAACGAATGGGCCGGCCTGATCATGGGCGGCGCGGCCATGGGGGCGCAGCTCGCACTCGCCCAATACAGCCAGGGAGATGAGTTGGAGTCTGACCACTACGGCATTCGTTACATGAAAGCAGCCGGATACAACCCACAGGCAGCGGTGGAGTTGCAGGAAGTGTTTGTACGGCTCTCCGAGGACCGTGACACAAGCTTCATTGAAGGCATGTTCGCCACTCACCCGCCGTCACAGAAACGCGTTCGTGAAAACCAGGAACTGGTCAATAAAATTGGCGCGGGCGGCTATCGGGGCGAAGAAACCTACGAGAAAAAACTGTCTTTCCTGCGCAGCCGCCAGCCTGCTTACGATGCCTATGACGAAGCCATGAAACTGGCCGGTAACGACAAGCTGGACGAAGCGCTTGCCAAAGTGAATGAGGCCATCAAGGTAGAACCGGAAGAAGCTGCTTTCTACTCGCTCCGCGGTCGCATCTACCGGGCCAAAGAGAACCTTGATAAAGCCGCCGCGGACTTCGACAAGGCCACGTCGTTGTATCCGGAGATGTTCACTTACCAGCTTCACAGCGGCCTGAATGCTCTGGAGTTGAACAATTATGACAAAGCCCGCGAACACCTGAGCCAGGCCAATCAGGTTGTGCCGACATCGATCGCCTACCTGCGGCTGGGGGACGTTGCTGTAAAGCAGAGTAAACGCCAGGAAGCCATCCAATATTACAGCACCGCAGCAGAAGCCGGCGGCGAGGTGGCCGAGGAGGCAAAACGCAAGCTGGCCCAACTGACGCAGAACTGACGTCATCGTCCGCATTGACTTTTAGAGCAATAACTCTAAAAATCGATGTACTTAAACAACAATCGGACGATTGCCATGCTTGCGAAACGTATCCAGCCGATGGTGTTCCAGGCCCGGCGGCTTTATGTGGAGCTGATGTTCCAGGTGATGGGGCGTGCGCTCCAGGCTGTCAGTGAAATTGATTCTGCGGTGCAAAAGGAAGCCCGGGCTCTGCCCGATGGCTTCCTGTTTGAAATGATGGTGATGCCAGACGGGTCACGACTCATTGTTGAACACACCGGGAATGGCCGTTTTCATTACCACGGGGACTCGGCACCACGCCCAGTGGATCTGTCCATTCAGTTCAAGCACATCGCTCACGCTTTCCTGGTGCTCTCGTTCCAGGAGAAAACCTCGGTGGCGTTCGCCAACGACCGCATGCTGGTTGATGGCGATATCAGTTACGCCATCCGCATGACTCGCGTCCTCAATCGGCTTGAGACCTTCATCCTGCCCAAGCTGGTGGCGAAACGTGCGGTAAAGGAATATCCCTCAAACCTTCACCTGCCTGAGAAGCTCCTCAGCGCAGCCCGTATTTATCTCAAGGTTGCAACCCAATTTGTCGAGACGGTGAGAGCATAATGACGAACCAATATTACGAGTTTTTCTGCCCGGTCAAAGTCATCGCCGGCAAAGCGGCCCTTGAGCATATTCCCTACGAGCTTACCGGTCTTGCCGCCAAGCGCCCAATGATCGTGACCGACAAGGGTGTCAGGGCCGCGGGCCTTCTGGACCCGGTGGTCGCGGCCTGCGAGGAAAGCGGGTTGGAAATCATCAGCATCTACGATGATGTGCCGCCAGATTCGTCCACCGACGTGGTCAGGGACATCGCCGGCATCTATCGCAGCGAGAAATGTGATTCCATCATTGCGGTGGGTGGCGGCTCTGCCATCGATACCGCCAAGGCCGTGAACATTCTGGTGTCAGAGGGTGGCGACGACATTGCAGCCTACAGTGGTGCGGGGGTGATCAAGCATCCCCTGAAACCATTCCTGGTGGTTCCAACCACCGCCGGCACGGGCTCGGAAGTAACATCGGTAGCCGTGATCACCGATACAACCAAGTCAGTGAAACTGCCCTTTACTTCGTCATTCCTGCTGCCCAATGCGGCCGTAATAGACCCCAGGATGACCCTGACACTGCCTCCACACATCACGGCTGCCACCGCAATGGACGCCATGACCCATGCCACGGAAGCCTTCACCTGCATGGCCAAGAACCCGCTTAGCGATGCCTATGCCACTGCGGCGATCAAAAAGATCAGCACCTCGCTGCTGCAGGTTATGGATAACCCGAAGGACAGCGATGGCCGGCTTGAGCTGGCGCAGGCCTCCACCATGGCCGGAATCGCCTTCTCGAACTCCATGGTGGGACTGGTTCACGCCCTCGGACACGCCACCGGCGCCATCTGCCACCTACCCCATGGTTTGTGCATGAGCCTGTACCTGCCTTACGTACTGGAGTACAACCTCGAGTCGATCCGGGCACCGCTGGGCGAGCTACTGCTCTACCTAGAGGGGCCTGATGTCTATTCCGCCACACCGGCCAGCCGCCGCGCGGAAGCCAGCATATCAGCCCTGCGCAAGCTGCGAGACGAGCTCCACAAACGCTGCAAACTGCCCCGCACTCTCAAGGAAACAGGCAGCGTTGAGGAACACCAGCTTGATACCATCGCCGAAATGGCCATGGACGACGGCGCCATGATGTTCAATCCGAAAGAGGTGAGCCTCGAAGATGCTCGCGCAGTTCTGAAGCGCGCCTGGGCCTGATCAGGTAACGCCATGCACTCGGCTCCAGCCGGGTGTTTCAGGCGCCTCCGGAAATAAAGGCTGACACTCGGTACTGCAAAAACGGTCCAATCGTGTCATTGAAATTGACAGTGGAAACAGTGACAATTCTGCTGTAGCTGGCAGGGATGTAGCCGGGCTAGAATGTCTTCTTGAAACAGAGCCTCGCATCTATGCGCAACGACTCATCCGGCCGGCCTATCCCGATCGCCATCACGTCACTGACACTCCTGCTTTCGTCCCTGTTTGGTGCAACTGCACTCGCTACCGAGGATGCGTCTTCGCAGGACGCAGAGCGCGTATTCCGATTCAACGTCTCGCCGAATGGCTATCCTCCTTACCTGATTACAGAGGGTGATAAGCAGTCCGGCATCATGTGGGATGTGGTCGCCCTGATTGCGGAGCGGTTGGACTATCGCGTTGTCGCCGAACAGGTTCCCCGCAAACGTGTCGACCAGATGCTAATGGACGGCTACATAGACGGCACTACCCGAGCGAGGGAGTGGACTGACAACCCGGAGGATTTTGTCTTCACAGACCCCGTGGTTAACGTTGAGGAAGTCCTGTTTGTCCCGAAACATTCAGCGTTTCAGTTTGAAGTGCCTGAAGACCTGCTTTCAAAAACCCTGGTTACCCACCTCGGTTACCATTACCCCACATTGGAGCCTTTCTTTGAATCTGGAGACATCAAACGTTTTGATGTCTCCAAGGACCGGGACATGTTCCGATACGTCCTTCATGGCGAGGACCTCGACGCCGCGATCGCAGATCGCCTGGTTGGCAAGTGGATATTGCGGAACGAGGGGCTCCAGAAGGAATTCACAACAACGTCCACCAAACTCAGCGAATACGGTTTCCGGTTGATGCTTCGGAAGGACTGGGCACCTTTCGCCAACGCCTTTAACCGAGAACTTCAAGCGCTCCAGGAGAACGGCAGACTGGATGAAATTCTCTCCAACTACCGTTAACTCCGGAATCGCCTCTGCTATTCAAGTCGCCTGAGCAGGAGCATCGGCGATACGCTCAGTACGGGCTTCAATTGCCAGCGACCGAACAGCGCCAACACCAGGGCACTGAATAGTGGGATAGGCAGTATGGTCTGCCAGTGCCAACGGAACTCGCCTTCAAACATGCGGAACTGCAGTGCCCAGACAGCGGCTTCTGCTGCCGCAACGCCGAGAATACCGGCAAAGAATCCCAGCAGCGCGAACTCCAGCATGGTACTCCTTACCAGCAGTGTCTGTCGGCCGCCCAGAGTCCGCAGCAGAGCACCTTCCCGTTGCCGATCCTGCATGGTGGCACTGACTACCGCAGCCATCACCACCAGGGCGGCGGCCAGGATCAACGCCAATATCGCTTCGATGGCCTGGGTAACCTGCCGTACGATTTCCTGGATACGCTCAATCACGTGGTCGATTTCGAGCACGGAAACCGTGGGAAACCTGCGTGAGAAATCGTTAAGTTGGGACTTCAGGTCCGCCGGCAGATAGAATGCTGTAATCCACGTGGCGGGCATGTCTTCCAGACCGCCTCCCGGGGGAAACGCCATGTAGAAATTGGGTTTCATGCTGTCCCACTGGACGGTGCGAATACTGGTAACGGTTTCCGTGATCTTCTCCGAGCCAATGGTGAACCCAAGCTCGTCCCCCACCTCTACACCGAGCTTTCCAGCCAGTTCCGCTTCAATGGAGACACCGTCGGTCTGCCCGTTCGTAAACCATTGGCCAGCAACAATGCCGTTGTCGTCTGGCAGCTCTTCCATCCAGGTCAGGTTTAACTCGCGGTTAAGGGCCCCGACTCGTTCGTCTTTGGTCACGGCTTCTTTCACCGGCTGCCCGTTCAGCTCAGTAAGCCGGCCACGGACCATGGGATACAGCTTCTCCAGAGGGTGCCCACGTTCCGCCCAGAACTCATCCACCTCATCCACCGCCTCCGGGGCGATGTTGATCAGGAAGTGGTTGGGCGTGTCTTCAGGCAATTGCGACTGCCAGTCGTCCAGCAGGGACGTTCTGACAAGGATCAGCGTGGCCGCCAGCATCAACGTCATGGCGAAGACCGCAATCTGGGACAGGCTGGCCCTGCGATGCCGGTACAGACCGACAAGTGCCAGCCGCCAGGCGTTCCCACCACCACTGATGCGACGCAGTGTAGTGACCATCAACCACCCAAGCAGGCCCAGAGTGCCGAGCAACAAGGCAAGCCCCCCGAGCAGGGACAGCACCAGGGACACTTCCCTGGCGTACATCCATACCAAGCCAAAGATTGCGACGACTGCAATCACCAGGTCGGGAATCGCTTCGCGGCTGGATTCGCCAGGCTGGCTTCGCAGCACCCGCATCGCCGGCACGTTCCGCAGCCTTCGAATGGGTGGATACGCAAAGGCAAACAGCGACACCAACGCCGTCAAAAGTGCCGGCGCCAACGCATTGGGATCAATCTGGTAGTCTATCTGCCGCTCCAGCACATCCCCCAACACGCTGGACAGCAGCCAATACAGGGGTAAGGCCACCAACAGGCCGCCAACGGCACCAACGACACCCCACAGAGCCAATCGACGCAAATACAGGTGACCTATCCCCTGGCTGCGAACCCCCAAGGTTTTCAGCAGCGCCACGGTATCCCGTTGCGACAACGCGTACTGACGGCTGGCGACCGCGACGGCGACTGCCGCCAACATCACAGCCAGGCTGCCACCCAGCAACAGAAAACGCTCGGCCCGTTCCAGGGAGCGGGAGAAGGTCTCGCCGTCGCGTACACCCTCCCACTCGTGACTGGGCTCCAGTTGCGGTTGCAGCCAACCGTAGTAATCGTTGAGCAACGCTTCTTCACCGGCAAACAGGTACACGTATTCAACCCGGCTGCCTTCCTGAATCACACCGGTTGCGCCAACGTCATCCGCGTGCATCATTACCCTTGGCGCCAGAGCGGACATATTGAAGCCGCCGTCCGGCTCACGTACCAGCAGGCCGGAAATGGCCAGCCCCTGATTACCAACCTCCAGGGTGTCTCCCAGTTCAAGCTCCAGGAGCCGTAGCAAACGCGGGTTGATCCAGACCTCGCCCGGCGCAGGGCCATGGGCAACCGTTTGCCTCGGCGCCTCCGCACCCTCCTGGTATTCCACTTCGCCCCGCAGCGGGTATTCGTTGTTCACCGCCTTGACCGACACCAGCTGGAAATTCCCGGCACCAAAGACCATCGTGGAGAATTCGACCATACGGGCCGTTTCCAGCCCTCTTTGCTCGGCTTCCTGCATCCACCCCTCAGGAATCGGGCGGCCGTTTTCCGCTTCCAGTTGGCGATCCGCGGCAAGAAAAGAGCTGGCTGACGACACCAGGGTACGCTGCAACTGGCTGGCGAACAGGGCAATGGTCGCGACCGTGGCAACCGCTATGATCAGCGCCGAGAGCACGACACGAACATCCCGTTCGCGCCAGTCACGTTTGACCGACATGAGTTTCTTTGAAGCCGCCATCAGTTCACCGCTTCTGGCTGAGGGGCCGTCGAAGGTTCGGTCAATACACCGGCCTCGATATTGAATTGTCGGCCACAGCGGGCGGCGAGCCGTTCGTCGTGGGTCACCATGACCAGTGTTGTGCCCTGCTCCCGGTTCAGGGTCATCAACAGGTCGGATACGTCAGCGCCGGTGCGGTTGTCGAGATTGCCGGTGGGTTCGTCGGCAAACAGGATGGCCGGCTCGGAAGCAAAGGCCCGAGCAATGGCTACCCGCTGCTGTTCGCCACCGGAAAGCTGCCTCGGGGTGTGAGAGAGCCGTTCGCCAAGCCCGACACGTTCCAATAACTCCTTTGCTTTGGCTTTCGGAGAATCGAAACCTCCCAGCTCCAGCGGCAGCATAACGTTCTCCAGCGCGGTCAGGGCCGGCAATAACTGGAATGACTGGAACACGAAGCCAACACGGCGGGACCGGAGTTGCGCGCGTTCATCCTCACTGAGCTTGCTGATCACCGAACCATCAAGTTCAACGGTGCCATCAGATGGGGTATCCAATCCGGCCAACAGCCCCAACAACGTAGTTTTTCCGGAGCCGGAGCGCCCGACAATGGCGACTGATTCACCCCGGTTGATTTCCAGACTGACCCCCTGCAAGATCGTCAACGTATCTGTCTCCAGGCTGACCTTGTGCGTCAGGTTACTGACTTTCAGCATGGGGCTGACATTATCCGGTTTGTGATCACTTAAGTCGCTCACGAGCTCTCCACAACGGTTGTATTGAACACAGGACCTCTATGCATACGGTATTTTTACGCCTGAGATCAATAGTTTTTCTCGCTTTAATGTGTATTGGTGCGCAGGCTCAGGCCAGCCAGAGCACACTGATGATCGTTGGAGACAGCCTCAGCGCAGCCTACGGCGTGCAAACCGGGGAATCCTGGGTGGCTCTGCTTCAGGAACGGCTCGAGGGCGAGGGCCTGGACCACTGGCAGGTGGTGAACGCCAGCATCAGCGGCGAAACCACCGATGGCGGTCTGCGCCGCCTGCCGGATCTTCTGGACAAGAACGAACCGGCCGTTGTTGTCATCGAGCTCGGTGGTAACGATGGCTTGCGAGGATTTCCGCCCAACGTTATCCGCCAAAACCTGGCCCGGATGATTGAGCAGGTAAAAGAGACAGGCGCCGAAACCCTGCTGGTGGGCATGCAGATTCCGCCCAATTACGGTCAGCGATATACCCGCGCCTTCGCGGATATTTACCCCGAACTTGCCGACGAATACGAGACCGAATTGCTCCCGTTCTTCCTGGAAGGTATCTATGACCAGGAGGGCATGATGCAAGGCGATAGCATTCATCCGACGGCGGAAGCGCAGGGTCAGTTGCTCGATAACATCTGGCCGGTGCTGGAACCCATGCTCAGGGAATAGCCCTGCCTTAAGCCACCAGAGTGCGGGCATGCGCCACAGCCCGCCGTTCCGACCAGTAACAACCATCCTGAACGTGCTCAACAAAGCCGACATGGCCGCCCCAACGGGGCGCCTCCAGCCGCACGTAAGCGCCCAGTTGCGCACGGGACTCCGGAAAACATTGCCGGGACAGGAACGGGTCGTCGGCAGCGTTAACCATCAGCGCCGGCACACGGATGTCTTTGAGGGCCCACAAGGCAGAACAGTTGGCCCAATAGTCCCTGGCATCTCGGAAACCGTGTAACGGGGCGGTGTAGCGGTCATCAAACTCATGGAAACTGCGAATTTTCTCGAACCCGGCAATATCGATCAGCCCCGGGAATCGTTTCGACTTCTCTTCCATCTTCACGTGAAGGTCGCGCAGAAAACGTTGCATGTAGATACGCCGACTGGGCCGGGCCAGCGTATCCGCACTGCCGGCCAGGTCACAGGGTACGGAATAGGTGACAGCGCCGCAGATACGGCTATCCACCTGCTCTGATTTCTGCCCGAGGTATAGCAGTGTGAGGTTACCGCCCATGCTGAAGCCCGAAAGCATCACTTTTCCATATCCCTGAGCAAGTCCATGCTGCACGACCCTGTCCAGGTCGCCAGTTGCGCCGCTGTGGTAAAAGCGGGGCTGGTGGTTCATCACACCTCCGCACGAACGAAAGTTCCAGGCCAATACATCCCAACCGTCGTTTAACAGCGCCCGCGCCAATCCCTGCATGTAAGGACGCTGACTGTGTCCTTCCAGGCCGTGGGATAACACCGCCAACCGGTCGCTCCCCTGGCGATACCAGTCCAGATGTAACTCGTCATCGTCCTCCGTTGGCAGCGATTCCCTGACCGGCTCTGTCAGTGACACCTTGCGAAACAGAGTCGGCCAGACAGACTGAACGTGGCCATTGCGCAACCACAGGGGTGGCTTGTAATACAGATTGTGGTCGTACAAAATTTAACCTTTCAATTCATGGGGTTGACGCCGCCGGGCAAAGCCCCTATTATGCGCGCCATTCCGACTTTGTTCCCCGATAGCTCAGTTGGTAGAGCAACGGACTGTTAATCCGTTTGTCGCTGGTTCGAGCCCAGCTCGGGGAGCCACTTACAGCACCTCCTCTCGCTGCATGAACTCCCGCAGCACCCGGAACAACGTAACCCCATCTCTGGTTCCTGCCATTTCCCGGATTGAGTGCATACCAAACTGCGGCACACCGATATCCAGCGTTGTCACCCCAAGATTGCCGGCGGTCAGCGGGCCGATCGTGCTTCCACACCCCATGTCACTGCGCACCACAAAAGTTTGGTATGGCAGGTCCAGTTCATCGCTGATGTGGCGGTAGAGCGCAGCGGAGCGGCTGTTGGTCGCGTAGCGCTGATTGTGGTTGACCTTGATGACCGGCCCCCGATTGAGGATCGGACCATGGTTCTCATCGTGCCTGTCCATGTAGTTGGGGTGAACGCCATGCGCGTTGTCCGCGGAGATCATCATCGAGCGGGCGATCGCCCGTGCCCGCCCCTTGCCGCACCAGCGATCGAGAACTGCGGACAGGAATGGCCCCTGCGCACCTTCCGCCGACACGCTGCCCACTTCCTCATGGTCGTTACAGACCAATAGCGCCGGCTCGTCGCCGGATGACTCAATAAGCGCCTGCAACCCGATGTAGCAACTCAGCAGATTGTCCAGCCTGGCCGAGGCAATAAAGTCATCGCGCAGGCCCACGATCGATGCCGGATGGGCGTCGTAAAAACCCAGTTCGTAACCAAGGATTTTACGAATTCCGATACGCGGCTGCTCATTGGCCAACTGTTCCGTGAGAAGATCTGCGAAGCTTGTGGTGTCATCTTCCGGCACCTGCATCAGTACCGGCGGCAGATCCGTTTGCGGATTCACGGTGCGGTTGCTGTTGGCTTCCCGGTCCAGGTGAATGGCCAGACTGGGGATGTAGGCCACAGCCTTGCGAAAATCGACCAGCGTATCCTTCACCGATCCGGACTCATCCACATACGTCACCCGGCCCGCCAGCGACAGGTCGCGGTCAAACCAGGGATTCAGCAACACGCCGCCGTAGACTTCCACACCCAACTGGAAAAACCCCTTGCGGCGCAGTTCCGGGTTAGGTTTCACCTTCAGGCAGGGGCTGTCGGTGTGGGCACCCACCATACGAATACCGGCTTCCGCGGGGTCGCGGCGACCAGTGCGGAACGCCACGATGGATGAGCCGTTACGGATGGCGTAATAGCCCTGCCCCGCTTCCAGTTCCCAGTCTTCTTTCTCATCCAGAGCCTTGAAACCAGCCTCATCCAGGCGATGCTTCATGCTGGCCACTGCGTGCCAGGGTGTCGGCGAAGCGTTCAGAAATTCGAGCAAATCGGTGTTAAATTCAGCGTGTTCCATGATGTCCCTGATAAACTGATAATTGCGGCGCCAGTATGGCATGATGGCGCCCGACGTCATATCCGTACAAAACGGCTGCCCGCGCAGCCCGGCTACCCGGAGAGTGTACCTTGCCCGCACCGCGTTTTCTTGATATCGAATACTGCCAGACCGACGACGTTCTGTTCCCCGTGGCCATGGCCTGGTCACTGGAAGACGGGCAGATGAAAACCGTCGTCATCGCCCCGGCCGACGAATGGATACCGGAAGACGCCGACCTGGGCGATATCGACCTGCTCTACCTGGAAGAACAGGGAGTGCCGCTGATCGAACTGGCCCAGGAGCTTCATCAGGACCTGCCCGACCAGACGGTTTACGTGGACGGCATGGACCCGGACGAAATCCTGGTGGACCTGATCTTCACCGCCGTCGCCATGGACGCGCCCTTCGAAATCGCGGGCATGGAAGAACTGGTCACGTCCCTGCCCCGGGAAGCGCTGGACGACCGACGCAGGCAACTGCTGTCCGACGAAGGCCTGGAACCTCAACTGCCCGAAAACGGGGTCTATGCACTGTTATTGATTGCACGTGAGGAAGGCTTCTTCGACTGAGCCCTATCCTACAACGTTGCTGGCAATGCGAACTGTGACTTGGGTCGACGTAACAAACAGTTACAGAAGGCAGAATCTGTCGGAATCCGACAACGCCAGGAAGCCCAATAACAATGAACACGCTGTTGCGACACCTCTTCACGGCCGCCACGCTTTCCGCAGCTTTGCTCACACCGGTCATGGCCAGCGCACAGGATAAAGTTCCCCGCGAAGGCATGACCTATGTCGGCGTTCTGGCCACCGGCCTCAACCACCGGTCTGTTGGCCAGAACACCCTCGAAACAGCCTGGTCAACCACGGGCTCCATGGTGCTTGGAACCCATATTTCCGAGTATTTTCACGTGGAGATCCGCGCAGGTGCGGGTACCACCACCGCCGAAATCGACAACGAACTGGAACTGGACATCGAATACTTCGCCAGTTGGTACATTGGCGGCCATTATCCGATCACCGACTACGCCAACGCCTACGCCCAGTTCGGCTTCTCCCACGTGCAAGGGGTTGCCACCCTCACCCCGCTTGGCAAGGCCCGGGAAGCCGATCCCGACGATGGCTCGCCCTACGCCTCAATCGCTGTCTCTTATACACATCTCCGAGCCCACGAGAC
>CAJXOQ010000034.1 GCA_913057975.1 uncultured Marinobacter sp. | reverse complement strand
CGTATGCCCGGTGGTGTGAGAGGACGGGGGAGGTAACTCCCCCTCCTACTCGATTCTATCCAATTGATTTACCGAGTCGGATAGCAAAGATCTATCAAATGCTTTGGATCAATTAATTTGAGCTTTGGAAAGCCAGTCCGTATCGTTCTCCTATATTCGATTCACGACTCAAACCGAGTTCGCACATTCAGTTTTACGCTATCCAGAGGGGAAAAGAGAGCATGTTGGATGCCAGTATCAAGGAGCAGTTGAACGCCTACATGGACAAGCTGCAGCAGCCGATCGAGCTGGTTGCCGCTTATGACGACAGCGAGAAGTCCCAGGAATTGAAACAGTTGCTGGACGAACTCGAGCCCATGTCTGACAAGATCAGCCTGCGCACGGAAGAGTCAGAGCAAGTACGTCGCCCGTCATTTGCCATCAATCGTGTTGGCAGCGACATCGGAGTTCGATTCGCCGGCATCCCCATGGGCCATGAGTTTACATCCCTTGTGCTGGCTCTGTTGCAGGTAGGTGGCCATCCGCCCAAGGCCAGTCAGGAAGTGATTGAACAGGTCAAAGACCTGGACGGCGACTTCGAGTTTGAAACCTACTTCTCGCTGTCGTGCCAGAACTGTCCGGACGTGGTCCAGGCGCTGAACCTGATGAGCGTCCTCAATCCAAGGATCAAGCATACGGCGATCGACGGTGCCCTGTTCCAGGACGAAGTGGAGCAGCGTGAAGTGATGGCAGTGCCCAGCGTGTACCTCAATGGCAAGCCATTTGGCCAGGGTCGCATGACTCTGGAGCAGATCATCGCCAAGGTGGACACCGGCGCGGAAGCCCGCGAAGCGGAGAAGCTCAAGCAAAAAGACCCATTCGAAGTATTGGTCATCGGAGGTGGTCCTGCGGGTTCCTCTGCGGCTATCTATGCGGCCCGCAAGGGTATCTCTACCGGTATCGCCGCCGAACGGTTCGGCGGCCAGGTAGCGGACACCATGGGTATCGAGAACCTGATTTCCGTGCCCTACACCGAAGGCCCCAAGCTGGTGGCGGCCATGGAACAGCACGTCAAGGAATACGACGTGGACATCATGAACCTGCAGCGCGCTGAGAAACTGATACCGGCGGCCCGCAAGGGTGGCCACCACGAAATACGGTTGGCCAATGGCGCCTCTTTGAAGAGCCGCACGCTGGTTCTGTCCACGGGTGCCCGCTGGCGTCAGATGGGTGTTCCGGGTGAAGAGGAATACCGCAATAAAGGTGTGGCCTACTGCCCGCACTGCGACGGCCCGTTGTTCAAAGGCAAGCGTGTGGCGGTGATCGGCGGCGGTAACTCCGGCGTGGAAGCGGCCATCGACCTGGCGGGTATTGTTGGCCATGTGACTCTGATCGAGTTTGGTTCGGAAATGCGAGCGGATGATGTGCTGCAGAAGAAACTGCGCAGCCTGAAGAACGTGGAAATCATCACTTCGGGCCAGACCACTGAGATCACGGGCGAGAGCGGCAAGGTGAACGGCCTTCAGTACACCGACCGCACAACCGGTGAGAGTCACCATGTGTCACTGGAAGGTGTGTTCGTCCAGATCGGCCTGATGCCGAACACCGAGTGGCTGAAAGGCGACATCGAGCTGAGCCAGCATGGCGAGATCATTGTCGACGAGCGGGGCGAAACCTCTATTCCGGGCGTGTTTGCCGCCGGTGACGTCACCACCGTGCCCTACAAGCAGATCGTGATCTCCATGGGTGAAGGCTCCAAGGCCGCCCTGAGCGCGTTCGACTTCCTGATTCGAAACTCCGTTGATGAGAGCGAGAGCGACGAAGCGGTGGCCTGAAGCTCCGCCTGAAATTCGGCGTGAAAACAGGTTCACACACGGCTGACCCCTAACCAGTTCGTGTTTTCCAGCCCCGTTGTCCGGCCTCCGGATAGCGGGGTTTTTTTGGCGTCCCGAAACGTCAGTTGTGAGCGTATAACTGATGTTGAACGAGGCTGCGCAACTCACTGGGATTAATGGGCTTCTGCACCAGCCGGTAACCGCTGGATCTGGCCTGCTTCAGCTTATACGGATCGGTGGTGCCGCTGATAAGCACGCCGGGGATATTGGTGCGAAAATGATCTCTCAACTGGCTAATGATTCTGATGCCGTCGGGCCCTTTGAGGAGGCTCAGGTCGGTCAAGATGAGATCTGGAACAGTTTGTGATTCGGACATTTTTTGAAGCATATCAACCAGTGATTCAGCCACAATCACGGAGATCCCCCAGCGGGAGAGCAGTGTGTGCATGGCATCCAGAACACTAGGGTCATCGTCGATGACAAGCACCAGTCTCTGTCTGTCGGGCGAGTGGGGATGGTTGGCATCGTGCTTGACATGATTTTCTGCCAGGGCCTCGCTTCCTCGAGGGCAGCGGATTCCGAATGTGGAGCCGTACCCCACCCTGGATCGCAGTGAAAGCGGGAGTTCCAGCAACTCACACAACCTGCGCACGATGGCCAGGCCGAACCCGAGTCCTTTCTCCTGTTCCTGGCCTGCATTGTCCAGTTGCTGAAACTCGATGAACGCCGTTTCCTGCTTGTCCGGCGGTATCCCTGAGCCGGTGTCGATCACCTGGATGAGTACGTGGTCTTTGCGTGGCCGGGAGGCAATGAGTACGCCACCGGTGTTGGTGTAGCGCAGAGCGTTCGTTATCAGGTTTCGCAGGATGCGCTCCAGCAGCGCGCGGTCGGAATAAACGACGGTTCTTGATGAGTGCATACGCAGGCTAAGGCGCCTGTTCCTGGCTTCGTCCCGGTATTCACGCTCTAATCCTTCGAGACACTCCGCAATGTCAAAGTGATAGGGTTCCGGCTGCACGGCGTTGGCGTCCAGTCTCGAAATATCAAGAATGCCGTCAAACTGTTTTCTCAGTATGCCCAGACAGGTATCCAGGCGTCGAAAAATCCGATTGCCTTCCTGTCGGTTGTGTTTTGGCGTATCTCGTAGTGCATCTATGTACAGCGAGATGGCGTGTAAGGGCTGGCGCAGATCATGGCTTGCGGTGGCGAGGATTCGCGACTTGGCGAACACAGCCTCCTGTGCCTCTCTGGTCTTGTGTTGCAGCTCACGGGCGAGATCGGCGCTGGAATAGTGCAATCGCATTTCCGAGCGAACGGTGGCGTTGAGCTGTTTTGCGATGTTTATCGTCGTCAGCAAGGCCAGCACCATAAGGCACGCGAGTGCAAGGTAAGGCAGGCTGCCGACGAAGGCCAGCCTCAGTATCAATGCGATCAGGATGGGTACGCCATATACATAGAACAGCGGCAGCCAGTGCGTACCGGAGGTAATGGAACCGATGCCAAGCGTCACCGCAACGGTAATCATGAACACCTGGTGAGGTGCAGAATGTTCATCAAAAAACGCGAAGGTCGCAATTACCCAAAGCGAACCCATGAAGGCGGTACTCAGAAGCAGCCCCATGTGCCACTTGCTGGCGCTCTTGTCTCGTACGGCATGTAACTGGTAGTGCCGGGAGAGCAGGTATTTGGCGTAAATGCCCGCCATTGCAGCCAAAAGCCAGCCAATCAAGAGCGTTGCTTCGTTGCGGGGCCATAGAACGATCACGACTGTCAGTGGCACGATCGCGGTCACGACCGACCACCTGCGCAGACTTGGAAAATACGGAGAGAGCGACTCAAACGTAATGCGCTCCTCAATGTCCAGTGCAGACATAGCGGTCTGGCTCCTGCGGTTCAGCGTTCGATAAGATCCCGTGTTCTGGCGATATGAACGCAATCGGTGCGGTTGACCGCATTCAGCTCAAGTAGCAGGGAGCCCACATGGGCTTTGACGGTGTGTTCGGTCAGGAAAAGCGCGGTGGCAATCTGGCGATTGGAATAGCCCCTGGCCATCAGTTCCAGAACCTGGCGCTGGCGTCTGGTGATATTGCCGGCGAGTGGCGTCCGTCTTGGTTTTAGGGTATCGATCTGTTTCTGGATGCCGGGTGGAATGTAGGTGTCACCTGACAGTACGCAGGCCAGCGCGGCCAGCATTTTCTGGCTGCTGTAGCTCTTGGGAATAAACCCGAGGATGCCCATTTCCAATGCCGTCTTGATGGTTCGGGCGCATTCCTCGCCGGATACCACGACGACGGGATACCAGATCCCCTGCTCATGCATTCTCTGAATAATCGATAGGCCATTAAGTCCCGGCATCACAAGATCAATCAGTACCAGATCAAATGATTCATCAGACTCGAGTTGCGCAATGGCCTGCTCGGCACGGCTTGCTTCGGTGATATCAGGCTGGGGATGAATTTTCTGAAGAACGTGCCAGATGCCGTCGATAAAGAGCTGGTGGTCGTCCACGACGAGTATCTTCATAGCAATCGCCTGATCTGGGCCATCGAAACTGAGCAGAAGTGTAGCAAATACGCTGGCAAATACCCCTATTCCGTTGAAATTAGCGCTTATGGCTAATGATTCGTTCGCGCTCCTTACGGATACTTGTTTAGTTACAAATTGTTAACAACAACCATAAACACGAAGGTATCGTTCAGTCTGTTGAGCTTGGTCTGCCGTAATTATGGCTGCATCAGCTCCGAACCATACCAGCGTACGCTGAACGGAACTCGGAGCGATGATGAACACCCCCACTGTGAATAGCGGCAACGGATCAATGCAGGCTGGGTATGCCCGGTCTGGCCCTGTTTTATCCCCTGGAGTCTGGAAGAAACTGTCCCGCCTGACGGTTCTGGCGTTTGTGCTCCTGCTCGGCGCCTGCGGTGGCAGCAGCAGTGATGATGACACTGCGCCATCAAGTCAGATCGAACCGAATGCCGAAGAGCTTCCTCCGGTCAGTGACGTCAGATCGCTTAGCCAGCGGTATGTTGAGGTCACGTTTGAGCAGGCTGCCTCCGACAAGGCGGCTGAAAACATCAAAAACTACAATGTCGTACTCTCAAACGGAAACACTGCGCCAGTCGTTGCAGCAACCCTGGCTGCTGATCGCAAAACCGTGCTTCTTGAAATAGCCCCGGCCTCGTCAGACAGTCAGTTGGTGCCCAATGGCACCCTGGAGTTTGATCTGGTGGGCGTGGATGATCCGGCAACGGTGTTCACTGGCAACGGTACGATCGAGCCGATCATTGAGTCCGTCGCCTCTCTGAGCGATACCGTGGTAGAGGTGTTGTTCAATGAGCCGGTATCAGACGATGCGGGCTTCGTCGAAAACTACCGGATTGAAACGGCAAGTGGCGAAACGCTGCCGATCCTCGCTGCCACAATGGGTGCCTCCGGTGATAGTGTCGTTCTGACCACCGGTCCGCAGGACGATGTGCCGTATACCGTCACGCTGACCGGCGTTTCCGGCAGGGTGAGCGCTCTGCCGCTGCTCGCGTCCGCCAGCAACCGGCGTTTCTCGGGCCTTTCCCGCAATACTTCAGTGGCCACGGCTCCGGCGGTGACGAGCGCACGCTCATCTGGCAACACCGGTGTGGTGATTGATTTCAACAAGCCAATGGGAATAAGTGCCATCAATCCCGCCAACTATGCAATTGGACAGGAAAGCGTCAATCCTGAAGCCAGTGGCCTGGCAGTGGTCTCTGCCGAATTCTCAGGCGTCGATCGCAGTGCGGTATTGCTGACCACTCGCTCCCAGAATTCGCTGACCTACCGGGTGACGGTGGGCAATGTCCGGGATACTAACGGCCAGTCTTTCAGTATCGCCAATGGCACCATCGATGTAATTGTCGCCAACAGCACCACCTTTGCCGGCTCCGGGCCGGACGCCGGTACGCTGGTTGATACCGACGGCGATGGCCTCTACGACAACGAAGAACAGAGCGGTTATACCGTGATCATTGAAATGGCCAATGGCGACATTGTAGAACGCCAGGTCACCAGTGACCCGGACGTGGCCGACACCGATGGCGACGGGGTCAGTGATGGCGCGGAACTTCAGTACGGCATGAACCCCAGGGCCACGGACACCGATGGTGACGGGCTGGATGACAACCTCGAACTCAACACCGTTTTCAGCAACCCGTTTGCGCAGGATTCTGACAACGATGGTCTGCAGGATGGCTTCGAGCATTTTGACCTGAAAACCTCGCCGCTGCTGGCGGATACCGATGGCGATAAACTGACTGACGACGAGGAGCTGTTCGGACTGAATCGCGATCCCCTCGTCGCCGATCTGCCAAGGCTGAGTATCGATGTGGGTGATATTCGCCTGCAGATCGACGAACGTTATTCGTACACCGATGAAAACGGCAACACCGTTAGCCAGGATTCCAGCACCAATACCACTCTGAGCAGCAGTGAAGATACGTCTTTCAGCGAGTCTGACAGCAGCATGCTGGAGGCGACGGGAACGGTGGAAGCAGGCTTCGAAGCGGGTAACGCGTCAGCTTTCGGTTCACCGGTGACGGGTTTCGGCGCCAAGGCAATAGGCAGTGTTTCCGTCAGCGGAACAACCGGCAAGTCAAATCAGATCGATAAATCCTCAGCAAGCCAGTCGCAGCAGGCCTATGAGAATTCTCTGAGCAAGGGGCAGGAATTCAGCACGACCAGCACGGTAGCGCGGGAAATTGTGGGCGCCCGGATTGATGTTGATCTGTCTGTTGAAAACATCGGCACGGTGCCATTCACCATCAGCAATCTCGAAATCACGATATTGGAACCGAGCCCGACGGACGCCCGGAAGTTCGTACCGGTGGCTACCCTGGTGTCCAATTCCGAGCTTGTGACGGGCACGCCACTGGCGGTGAACCTGGGACCTTTCAGCAGTAAGCGGGGGCCCTTCGTATTTGCCAGTCGCGAGGTGTTTCCCAATTTGGTGGAAGCGCTGATGCGCGATCCAAAAGGGTTGATATTCCGGGTGGCGAATTACGATGTCACCGATGAACTGGGCCGCAACTTTGCCTATTCCAATCAGGTGGCGCGAGACCGCACAGTCGGCATAGTGATTGACTACGGCGATGCCTCAGCGGCTGAAACCTATTATGTGGCCAGCAGCGGTACGCTGGACGATCAGGGCTTTACCAGCAGCGCCGATGATGTGTATCTGGGCGGGTTCAGCACCAATGGCAACGCCAAGGGTCTGCCACTGGACTACCTGCTGCAGGCTCGCCTGGGGCTGAAAAAACACGATTCCAGCCTGGACGTCATTGTGCCGGGCGCGAATGGCGTCCTTGATAGCACGTTGAACGGCGATGACATTCTTCAGGCCGATACCATCACGGCCGGACCAAACCGGTGGCTTGACAGCGCCGCAGGGGGCGACGATCTGGTTACCAATTCAGGTGCCCGGGACGGCCTGGTGGCGGGCCTGAACAAGACAGCGGACAGCATCGCCCAGGGCGATGACATTCAGTTGGTGCCAGTCGATACCACTGGCCTGAGTGTGGGAACAGTGGTAGTTGATGCGGGCGATAACGGCGTGCTGGATACGCCAGTGCTGGGCGATGACCGCCCGGAATTTGTCTCTGGCTACGAGACTGGCCGCACCTGCAACGCCTTCTCCATCAATGCCGGAACCTTCTGCCGGATTGATTCTCAGTGTGGCGACCTTCCGGGGGCTACAGGCAGCAATGCGGCGTCGTGCACCGGTCCTGAACGGTTAACTCGTGTGAATGGTCTGCGCTCCGGCGATTTCAACCGCGACTGGTTTGTCCTTACCACTGACCAGGTTGCCGCAGCCGCTGATTTTGGCAGCATTACCGTCGACCCCGGCGAGAACATCACCCTGGCGTTCCTGCAGGACCTGGACCGCGATGGCCTGTTTGGCCGGGATGAGTTTCTGGCCGGTACCATTGACAGTGCCGAGGACAATCTCGACAACAGCACCTTCGGCGTTGACGAGACATTGATTACCTGTGCCGCCCCCACTGCCTCCGGTTGCGATGGCCTGGCTGACTCCAAAGACTCGGATCAGGACGGCCTCGGTGACTATGCGGAGGTTCGCATTGGTTGGCGGGTGTCATCCGGCGGCGGTCAGTTGCGCCAGGTGTATTCCAACCCATCGGTACGAGACAGCGATGGCGATGGCCTGCTGGACCCTGAAGAACAGGATGTCAGCGGCTATTGTATCGAGAATGATCTTCGCACAGATGGACTCTGTGCCTTTGTTGGCGTGCTCAACTCCGCCAGCCAGGGCGATGCCATCAGCATCATTGCAGGCAACAATATCACCGCAGACAGTATTGCTGGTGATACCAATGGCGACGGCCTGGTCGATGGAAATGATGCGGAATCGGACGATGTACAACTTGTGGCCCAGGGCGAAAACGCTGGTGGCGTGGCCATCAACGTCATATCCGCCGGGCCCAACAACATCGTGGAAACCGCCATTCTGGGTGACGACTTTTACATCTCGCCGCAGTTTGTGCCACCTGCGACGGACCCGTCACAGCGGGATACCGACCTGGACCTGGTGTCGGACTTTGATGAGCTCAAAGGCTTTGACGTCGGACTTGCCATCATAGACGGTGGCGACCGACAGTCAGATACAACCCGCAGCGGTGATGACGTTCAGAAGGTTCCGGCGGGAAATCCAACCCTGGAAGCGGGCATCATCATGTTGCCTGGCCCCAATGGCGTGCTGGATAGCGCGCTGGGTGGTGATGACCTTCGCAGGCCCGCATTGACCGTTCAGACCGACCCGCTGCGGCGTGATACTGACAACGATAACAATACCGACGGACTCGAGATCACCCTGGGTTCGAACCCGACCGTCAAGGACGACGATGTGTTCAAGGACGATGATCAGGATGGTTTGTCCAACGCCGAAGAAACGGAGTTGGGCTGGCGCGTTACCGTTAACGTCGGTTTTGGGTCTTACGTTGTGTTTCCGAGCCCCAGCCTGGCGGACACAGACAGTGATGGCCTGCCTGACTTCATCGAGCGGGATCTGCGCACTGATCCCAATAAGCCAGATACCGATGGTGACGGCATCAGCGACTATGATGAGGTGGACGACTTTGATCGTTTCACAAGGCTGATGGCACTGTATCCTAACGTGGTCATCAACGGTGCCGGTTCGGCCAAGTACGGAACCAGCCCGACAATGGGTGATAGTGATTCGGATTTGCTGTCGGATTATGAGGAACTGGTTACCGGCTTCAGCATGACATTGCCAGGAGATTCGTCACCCCGAACGGTTTTCACCAATCCCGCCAAGAATGATACCGACAACGATGGGGTCTCCGATTGGCTGGAGGTAGGTAATGGCAGTGTGACAACTGACCCCACCGACAATGATACCGATGACGATGGCCGCACCGATGGACAGGAATTGGCTGTGGGATCGGATCCTTTGACGCCGGATATCGCGATCCGATTTGCGTTCGAGAGCGTGACAACGAGCAAGGCACCCGGGGATGGTGCCAATAACCTGGCAGAAATGACCTGGTGGTTTACGACAAAGGGTCCTGAGGATACGTTGCCGCAACTGCTGACGTCGCCGCAACCAATCTATACCGACCCGGACTATACGGTGGTGGAAGGCGGGGTAACCTACGTTGGCGCTTTGTTCGATCAGGCGGCCAATGACGGTGACACCGACCTTCCACAGGGAACTGACATTCCCGACGAACAGGAGCAATGCTTCATGTACCCGATGAATCCGGGCAATACAACCCGTATCAATCTGGTAAACAGTAGCAGAGAGGTGGTGTTGCAGCCCGGGGAGTCAATGCGACTGAGCGGGATCATGGGTGAAATCGACCGGAAATCCTCCGACTGTGGCAACGCCCCCTATTACATCCCGAGCCAGTTACATGACGGTGCGGGGTGTGTCGTCACCGTCGAAAAGCTGTTTACCTACGAGGAACTGGTGACTAACGACGGACAGCAGCTACTCACGCTCACTGATGAGAACAGCAGCGGTTGCAGCATGGAGTTCCAGTACTCGGTCAGCCCGAAGTAACGAAATCCCCGAGCTCGGTGAGAGCTCGGGGGCACCCGGGACCTGCTCCGCTACACGGGCATTCATTCCAATTCTGATAGGTACACCTTTGGCTACAATTTCCGCCCGTTGTCCAGTTTCTGGATAGCGGGCTTTTTTGTGGATGTCTATTCCGTGCGCGTAGGCGAGGTTGAATGGTTCGGTTACTTTCTGTACACTTTATTTTAATTGAACGTTCAATTAATAAAACGGACAGGAAACACGATGCCGATTGTTGGCGTGAAAGACACCCGAAAGCAGCAACTGATTGACGCCACCATGGCGTCTATTGCCGAGCTGGGGCTGCAGAACACCACCATCATCTCCATCAGCCGTCGTGCCGGCATGTCGTCCGGCATCATCAGCCACTATTTCGGTGGTAAGCAGGGGCTGATCGAAGCTGCGCTGCGTTATTTGCTGGACCAGTTGGGGAAGGAGCTGCGGGAGCGGATGGCTCGCACCGACGGGTCGCCTGAACAGCGCCTTCAGTGCATCGTGGAAGCCAACTTTTCCGAGTTCCAGCGTACCGATCTGGCGGCAAAGACCTGGCTCAGCTTCTGGGCCCGCTCCATGCACGAGCCGGGTTTGCAGCGCCTGCAGCAGATCAACAACGCCAGGCTGTACAGCAATCTCCGTTACTCCTTCGCCCAGCGTTTGCCAAAACAGGCCGCCACCGAAGCCGCCCGCCAGCTGGCGTCGATGATCGACGGCTTCTGGCTGCGAAGTGCCCTGAGCACCGATCCCCAGGAAGGCTTCTCGGCGGCGGAAACGCTGTGTAAACGATTTGCGTTGAACGCACTCGAATCCGCCCTTAATTAACCCCGAATTCACACGATCAGGTTTGAATCCCATGACTGAATTGCCCCGTTATCAGAACTTTATCAACGGCCAGCCCATGGCCAATGCCTCCGGTGAAACCTTCCCGGTTGTGAATCCGGCCACGGGCGAAGTGATCTATGAAATGGAAATCGCCGATGAAGCTGTCCAAAAGGCCGCGATAGACAGCGCCCAGGACGGCTTCAAGGTCTGGTCTGCGATGACCGGTGCCCAGCGTGGCCGTATTCTCCAGCGTGCCGTGGCGTTGCTGCGGGAGCGTAATGACGAACTGGCTGCCCTGGAAGTTCAGGACACCGGCAAACCCTGGCAGGAAGCCCAGGTCGTAGACGTGGTAACCGGTGCAGACACCCTGGAGTATTTTGCGGGGCTGGCGCCCTCGGTAGAGGGCAACCAGCAGGACCTTGGCGGGGATTTCTATTACACCCGTCGTGAGCCGCTGGGCGTGTGCGCTGGTATCGGTGCGTGGAACTACCCGCTGCAGATTGCCTGCTGGAAGTCCGCCCCGGCCCTGGCTACCGGCAACAGCATGATCTTCAAGCCCTCGGAGGAAACGCCAATGGGCGCCCTCAAGCTGGCGGAGATCTTTGTCGAAGCCGGCGTACCGGCCGGCGTGTTCAACGTGGTCCAGGGCGCGGGTGATGTCGGTGCCTGGCTGACCCACAGCCCCGATATCGCCAAGGTGTCGTTCACCGGGGAAGTCGGCACTGGCCGGAAGGTAATGACCGCGGCTGCCTCCACCCTGAAAGACGTCACCATGGAACTTGGTGGTAAATCACCGCTGATCGTTTTCGACGATGCAGACATCGATAACGCAGTGTCCGCAGCCATGCTGGGTAACTTCTATACCCAGGGCGAGGTCTGCACCAACGGGACGCGCGTGTTTGTGCATGAAGACATCTATTCGGAGTTCATGGACCGCCTGCTGGAGCGGACACTGAACAATATACGTATGGGCGATCCCACCGATCCGGACACCAACTTTGGCGCATTGATCTCGCAGAAGCACCAGCAACTGGTGCTGGATTACATCGAGAAAGGCATTGCCGAGGGCGCCACCCTCAGCCACGGCGGTAAGGCCGCGAAGCCAGGCTCCGCGCCCGGCGGTTACTTCGTGGAGCCCACGATTTTCACCGATTGCACCGACGACATGACTATCTGCCGTGAGGAAATCTTCGGGCCGGTGATGTCGGTACTGACCTTCACCGACGAGGAGGAAGTGATCGACCGGGCCAACAATACCGACACCGGCCTTGCCGCTGGCGTGTTCACCAACGATATCCGTCGCGCCCACCGGGTGATTCACCGCATCCAGGCTGGCATCTGCTGGATCAACAGCTACGGAGCATCGCCTGCGGAAATGCCGGTGGGTGGCTACAAGCTCTCCGGTGTTGGCCGCGAGAACGGCCGAGTCACACTCGACCACTACACCCAACTGAAGGCGGTGTACGTGGGCATGGAAGACATAGACAGCCCTTTTTAAGCGGGTTGTCAGGAGTTGCGTATGAAAGAAGTGAACTACGATTACATCATTGTCGGCGCGGGGTCTGCAGGCTGTGTGCTGGCCAACCGGCTTACCGAGGATGGCCGCCACCGGGTGCTGCTGCTGGAAACCGGCGGCAGCGACAAGAGCATCTTTATCCAGATGCCCACGGCGCTGTCCATCCCCATGAACACCAAAAAATACGCCTGGCAGTTTGAGACCGAGCCGGAACCCTACCTGGATAACCGCCGCATGCACTGCCCCCGGGGCAAGGTGCTGGGCGGCTCTTCCTCCATCAACGGCATGGTATACGTACGTGGCCATGCCCGTGATTTCGACGAGTGGCAGGAGCAGGGCGCCGAGGGCTGGGACTATCGCCACTGCCTGCCCTATTTCAAGAAGGCGGAAACCTGGGCCTTTGGCGCTGATGACTACCGTGGTGACCAGGGCCCGCTGGGCGTGAATAACGGCAACAACATGCAGAACCCGCTCTACAAGGCCTTTGTGGATGCGGGCGTGGATGCCGGTTATTTCGCCACCGACGACTACAACGGCGAGCGCCAGGAAGGTTTCGGCGCCATGCACATGACCGTCAAGAATGGCCGCCGCTGGTCTACCGCCAACGCTTACCTGCGCCCCGCCATGGCGCGGGACAATCTGACAGTGGTCACCCATGCCCTGGTGCACAAGGTGTTGCTGGAGGGCAAACAGGCCACCGGTGTGCGCTACGAGAAAGACGGCAAGCTGGTGGACGTTACGGCGTCAGAGGAAGTGATCCTGTCCGCCGGGTCTATCGGTTCGCCTCATCTGTTGCAGCTTTCCGGCATTGGCAATCGCGGCGTACTGGAGCAGGCCGAAATCCCCGTCAATCACGAACTGCCCGGTGTCGGCGGTAACCTGCAGGATCATTTGGAGTTTTACTTCCAGTTCCGCTGCAAGCAGCCGGTCTCTCTCAATGGCAAGCTCGACTGGTGGAACAAGCTCAAGATCGGTGTTCGCTGGTTGCTTAAGAAAGACGGCCTGGGCGCCACCAATCACTTCGAGTCCTGCGGCTTTATCCGCTCCAAGGCGGGCGTCGAGTGGCCGGACCTGCAATATCATTTTTTGCCAGCGGCCATGCGCTATGACGGCAAAGAAGCCTTCGATGGCGACGGCTTTCAGTTGCACGTTGGCCACAACAAGCCGAAAAGCCGCGGCTCGGTATATGTGCAGTCAGACGATCCCCGTCAGCCGCCGCGCATCCTCTTCAACTACCTCAAACATGAGGATGATCGCGAGGGTTTCCGTGACTGCGTGCGCCTGACCCGTGAGATTGTCAGTCAGCCTGCCATGGACGCTTATCGGGGCTCGGAAATCCAGCCCGGTGTTGATGTGCAGAGCGACGAAGACATAGACGCCTTTGTCCGCCAGGCGGTGGAAAGCGCCTATCATCCATCCTGCACCTGCAAGATGGGTATGGATGACCAGGCAGTGGTAGGTCCCGACACACGGGTTCATGGCCTCACCGGCCTGCGGGTAGTGGACTCGTCCATTTTCCCCACCATTCCCAACGGCAATCTCAATGCCCCCACCATCATGGTGGCGGAGCGTGCCGCTGACCTTATTCGTGGCGTCGAGCCACTGAATCCGTCCGATGCCGCAGTGGCGATGGACGGGCAATGGCGTGATCGTCAACGCCCCGGAGGGGCCAGACGCGGGACCGCCTAGTACCGTTCCCGGCGGCGCAATGGCCGCCGGTTGTTATGCAAACCATCAGGACTTACCTATCGTCGCTGCGGCGCGATAACCGTGCCGTTCTGAGCGCGCGATAGTTAAGTGTTGACCCGTCAACGCGGGGGTTTGTGTCCGATTCGAATGAACACGTGCTTCAAAGTAGAGGAGGAACACCCATGTTGTCCCATATAATAAGTAACGCCAGAAACTGGAGGCATGTATGACACTCTGGTTATCCACAGGCCTGATTTTCACTTTCGCGGCTATCGCGCTGATCCTGTTCAAATGGTGGGACCTGAAAGTCATCGGCGTAACGCCGGTACGCACCTTCACGTTTATCGCCATTCTGTTTACCTCGGGCCTGGACGTCGGCCTGATCATGTTTCCGCTGACGGAATTTGCCGGTTACGGCAACCTGACGGAAAGCCCCGAATACGGCTTTGCTAACCCACTGGCGATTGAGTTCGGGTTCTGGGCCTTTCTGATCTGGGGGTTCTACTTCCTTACCTGCTTCTACTTCTGTGTGATCGAGCCGCGGGTGAAGTTCTTCGACATACCGCTGGTGCGAGTGGTCAACAATGTGGTGATCATCGGCACCTGTGCCTTTACTGCGTTCCTGTTGCTGGTCAACCTGCCCTGGTATCTGCCGGAAATTGGTGACGGCGAAACCGTCGTGCCTACGTTCTACCTGATCGTCTTCGCGGCGATTGCGGCGGCGGTTTATTCCAGCAGTAAAATCAAGTATGTGCGCATACTCAGCCTGGGTTCCAGTTGGCTGTTTATCGCGCTGATTGCGGTAATGTGGGGCCGTGCCTTCCTGACGGGCAACGGCAGTGTCGGCGACTTCTTTGGCACGGCAGGGTTGATTGGTGAGTACTTCAGCAACCTGCATCACTTCATGTTGCCGTTGAACGACTACCACGAGTTTTATCTGTTCTGGTGGTTCTCCTGGAGCATCATGATCGGCCAGTTCACTGCGCGCTTTGTCAGTGGCCTGCGCACCTGGCAGTTGATGATCGCCATGCTGGTGTTTCCGTCGATTGCCATCGGTACCTGGTTCTCGGTGCTCTACCATTACCACGCTGAGGGCCTGAACATCGCCAGCTACATCAACATAGCCATGATCACGGTGGGTATCCTGATGGTGATCAACTCTCTGGACTCGCTGATCCGGCTCTACACCGACAATCTCAACCTGACCGCAAGCCGGCTGGGCCAGTGGAAATATTACTTCGGTAACCTGATTGCGATGTGTGGTTTGACGCTGCTGTTCCAGTTGGACTTCCTGCGCATTCAGTGGGTGGGCGCGCTGGTGATTGCGCTGTACTTCGGCTGCTTCGTATACATTGTCACGAAACGTCGTGCTGAGGTGATGGGCATTGAAGGTTCGCCCAAAGAGAATACACTCGACTTCAGGAAGATTGAGTTAGCGAGCTAGATAGCTTTACACATCATCAGGGGAAACCCGGGAGGGCTTTATGTTTCTCGCCGAAAAATCGACCGGACACATGATCGAGGTGTTGGATACCAGAACGCTGTTTGATCCTAACGAGTCCACCGTGAAGGGCAGTCTGCATTTTGGTGAAGAAGCCCAGGACCCGGAGTTTTTCGACAAGGCCGGCCTGAATTTCCCCTCCGGGGAATCCCTGCCGCAGTGCTGGACGGACCCGGATTACCGCAGGCGGTGATCCGGGTTAACCGCAGCCATCAAATGCCAGGTCGGGCTGCCCGCGATGTTTGAGGGAATGAGCCTGACAGAGATGGCGGGCCAGGCGGTCAGCCTGATTGCACTGGGCTTCTGCATTGTCGGCTTTGCCAGCAAGCGGGATGACCGTTTGATGGTGCTGCTGATCTCCGCGAATGTGGCCTTTGCCCTTCAGTTTGCCCTGTTCGGCAGTTGGACGGCGGCGGTGCTGAGTTTGCTGGTGATCGGCCGCATCGTGCTGGCCCGGCGATATCTGGGCAACTGGAAAGTCATGCTGGCGGTGCTCGCGGTAAACCTGCTGGCAGCGGCTCTGACCTGGCGGACGCCCGTCGATTTCTTCGCCATTGGCGCGGCCATGTTCGGTACCGTCGGTATGTTCATGCTGCGCGGCATTCCCATGCGGCTGACGCTGGCCGCTGCTGCGATCTGCTGGATGTTGAACAACCTGCTGATTGGCTCTGTCGGTGGCACGCTGGCAGAGGGTATGGTGGTGGTGACCAATTTCATCACCATCTTCCGCCTGGCGAGAATGAAGCGCCGTTATCCGGAGGCCTTCGCCAAACTGAACGAGCCGGACTCATAGCCGGCCGCGTTCAAAACCCTTCAGTACGTTCACCACATTCACGCCAATGGCATCCACATCGTAGCCTCCTTCCATGGTGAACAGGGTGGGCAGGTTCAGTTTCGCCAGCCGCTCCCCCATCGACAGGTAGTCTGCGGACGTCAGCTTGAAGAAGGAAATCGGATCGTCCTCGAAGGTGTCTACTCCCAGGGCGATCACCAGTGCTTCGGGCTGGTATTCCGTAATGCGCTGACACGCGGTTTCCAGCCCTTCGCGCCAGACCTTGAAGGGCGTGCCGGGTGGATACACCAAGTTCTGGTTATAGCCGTTGCCGTCGCCTTCGCCGGTTTCATCCTCAAACCCGAGAAAATGAGGGAACACCAGGTCTGGGTCGCCGTGCAGGCTGATGGTCAGGACGTCGCTGCGCTGGTAGAAAATGGCCTGGGTACCGTTGCCATGATGGAAGTCGACATCCAATATCGCCACGCGTTTGGCGCCCTGGTCTCGAAATGCCTGGGCGGAAATAGCCGCGTTATTGAAAAAGCAGTAGCCTCCGAACAGGTCGGCATGGGCGTGATGCCCGGGTGGGCGGCATAGTGCAAACGCGGCAGGGTCTCCGTTGGCCACCAGTGACTGTGCGGTCAGCGCTACGTTTGCTGAGGCGCAGGCAGCATCCCAGGTACCCTCGGTGATCGAGGTCTCGGCGGCAAAGCTGTAGTAGCCCAGGCGGCCGTCGATGTCTTTGGGTACCCTTTCCCGCATACCCCGGCCCGGCCAGACGGCGGGAATGGCCTCGCCGGGTTTGTTCTCGGCTTCCCAATCCTCCCAGCAGATTTGAAGGAAGTTCACGTAATCCGGGGTGTGCACGCGCAGAATCGGTTCCAGGCCGAAGTCTTCTGGCGGAAGGACGTCTCCCAGTTGTTCCTGTTTGACCCGGCTCAGTATGGTTTCCGCCCGGGAGGGCTTCTCGTGGGGCGCGATAAGCATGCCACCGTCCAGCTCAGTTGTGGCGGTACGGCGGTTGTGCAGTGGGGAAAAAACGGTCTTCATGGAAAACGATTCAGTGTTGGTTGCAAAGTGTCGTTCGCTGGCGGTCCCTGGCCGATATCTGACAGTATATTACCCATCTAACCAAACAACGAACCTGTTACAGGATGCCGTCATGAAAATCGCTGTCTTCTGTGGCTCCAGCCGGGGCAATGATGTAGGTTTTGCTGAAGCCGCCGAAGTGTTCGGACAGTACATGGCCAGCCAGGGTATGGATCTTGTGTTCGGCGGTGGCAAGGTGGGACTGATGGGGGTGGTGGCCGATGCGGTGCTTGCTGGCGGCGGTCAGGTGTACGGGGTGATCCCCGAGTCTTTACGTGATCGTGAGCTCGCCCACCAGGGGCTGACCCGGCTGGATGTGGTTGGCTCGATGCATGAGCGCAAAGCGCTGATGGCAGACATGGCCGATGCGTTCGTGGCTTTGCCCGGTGGGCCAGGCACCATGGATGAAATCTTCGAGGCCTGGACCTGGGGCCAGCTTGGGTACCACAGCAAGCCGTGTGCCTTCTACAACGTCGATGGCTACTACGATGATTTGCTGGCTTTCATCCGCAAGATGTCGGGCGCCGGCTTCCTGAAACCGGAGTACGCCGAGATGGTCATCGTGGCGGACCAGCCAGTGGATCTGGTAACGGCGCTGAAAAACTATCAGCTGCCGTCCCGCAAATGGTCGTGAAGCTGCTGTAGGCTCAGGTTTTCCGCCGCCAATGAGCGCGAAGATACGCAGAGTGCACCGCAGGCGGCCCCGAGTCGAAGGCAGGTTTGCAGGTTTTCACCGCGCAGGTAGCCGCACAGAAAGCCACTGAAGAATGCATCACCTGCTCCATTGGTATCCTGCACCTGGCGAACCTGAAAAGCCGGTTGTTCAACCCATTGCCCGTCTCGGCTCAACAGCGTGGCGCCGTCACTGCCGTGAGTGCATACTACCAATTCCTTACCATCGCCGATCATCCTTTCCATAAACCCGCGATAGTCCGGCAGGTTGTCACTGGACAGGAAAATCACGCTGGCGGACTCAATAAACGGCTGATGGTGGGGGTTACGGCCGTCGTAGTCGTGAAGGTCCGTCCAGATGGGCTTGTTGGCGTTTTTTGCCAGTGTCATCGCCGGCTTGGTGTAGCCCAGTATATTGATCACCACCAACGTACAGTCGGAGATTGCGGCGGCCACCGGTACCCAGTCAACGACAGCTGGATCAGCCGGTGGCTGTACAAACAGGGAAATCCGGCCACCGTGAGGGTCCATCAGGTTCACGTGCTGCTCTGTCGGCGTGTCGGTGATTTCTGCAAGCAGCTCGATGCCGGGTTTTGCCAGTGCGTGGCGCACCCGATCGGCTTCAGTATCCTTTCCCAGCAGGGTATGGAGGACAACCGGATGCCCCAAAGCTGCCAGATTCAGCGTTTTGCCGGCACCGGTGCTGCCGACGGCTTTGTAACTGTGCCTGGGCCACAGTGTTTGCGGTGTTGGCGTTGGCAGGGCATCCAACTGGACGATGGTATCCAGTGATGCACCACCGATAATCACGATGGAGTTTTTCATGGAGCTGGTCTCTGCAGGAAGATCCGTTCAGCTTACCGGGTGTAAAACTGGTCAGGCTCCTCCCCACGACTACGCCCCTGAACGATCAGCCAGCAGCGTGGTGCGATCTTTGGCCTCCCTTGCCGCCGCGATAAGCCTGACCGACTCATTGAGCTGATCAATAACTTGCATCGCTTCGTCATGGGTAAGCACCACTGAATTTGTGTGGCCGCAGCACCATTGCGATGCACCGCTATCCAAGATTTCCCTATGAGGCGATGAGATGAAACGAGTATTGGTATCGAACGGCAATCCGATGGAATCGATTGTTGGATTTTGTCGCGCTGTGAGAGTCGGCCCTTATATTTCTGTCGGCGGAACGGCACCTGTCGATTCGGAAGGAAAAACTGTCAGCATCGGAGACCCTGCCGCACAGGCTAGACGGTGCCTCGAAATCATCAAAGAAGCATTAGAAAACGCGGGATCTAGAATGGAGGATGTTGTCCGAACGCGAGTAATGCTTACCAATATTGAAGACTGGGAAAAGGTAATTGATGTACGCGCAGAGTATTTCAAAGACATCAAGCCAGTAGACACCATCGTGCAGGTGTCACGATTTGTGAATCCTGAGTGGTTGGTTGAATTTGAAGCAGATGCAGTTGTGTCGGACGGAACAGAGCCTGAAACAGTCGGGCCAAAGAAATGACCGGAGCAGATCGGTATAACAAACGCATGCAGTTGAATGCAGCAAAGCTGCGCTGATCATGCCCCTAAACAAATGCGTTAAATCAGTAGTGGTACCGGAGCTGGGCAATGAGCAAGGCGTCATCCGTGACCTTGTAAACGATGCGGTGTTCTTCGTTAATTCGTCGGGACCAGTAACCAGCGAGGCTGTGTTTGAGGGGTTCCGGTTTGCCCACTCCCTCGAATGGTTCTCGTTTGGTCTCCTTGATAAGCTTGTTGATTCGGTTCAGGATTTTTTTGTCGGTTTTCTGCCAGTACAGATAGTCTTCCCAAGCGTTCTCGGAGAAGATGAGTTTCATTCAAGAAGTTCCTTTTCCTGACCACCGCCTTGCTCCAGCTCGGCAACAGATTCCAGCAAACGTCGAGTGTTTTTGGGTGCGCGCAGAAGGTACGCGGTCTCTTGCAACGCTTCATAGTCCTCAAGAGATATCATCACCACGGATTGTGACTTGCTCCGGGTGATAACCACCGGAGAATGGTCTTCACAGACCTGCTCCATGGTTTTTGCTAGATTGGTTCTAGCGGCTGTGTAGCTGATGGCATCCATAAGGCTGATCCTGTACAGAATATTGTTCATGTTCAGGATACCGTACAACTAAGGATTTAACAATCGGCTGCACAGCGACCGGTTTTCCGCCGTTTCGCGACTCCAAACCGGCGCGTGAGCCGGACGCTATAAGTGTCAGTCATTGTCTCCATTTACGGTAGGCTCCTTTCCCTACTTTTCACTGCATGAAGGAAACACGAATGCTTATAGACCTCGAGTCGATCGAAGCAAAGCACATCCACCCGATCCTGACCCAGACCGTAATCCCGCGGCCGGTGGCGTGGGTGTTGTCGCAGAACCCTGGAGATGACTACAACCTGGCGCCCTATTCGTTCTTTACCGTGGTTACCGGTAAACCGCCGTGATGGTATCTGTGGGCAAGAAACCCAGCGACAGCAGCTTCAAAGACACTCGAGTGAATATTGAGGCTCGTAAGCAGTTTGTGGTGCATATTGGGAGCCGCAGCCAGGCCCAGGCCATGACGGAGTCGTCCCGCCATCTGGACCACGGCCAGTCCGAACTGGACCGGCTGGATATGAAGCTAGTGCAGGAAGAAGGCTGGCCCATACCCCGGGTTGAGGGGTGCCTGGTGGCGTTATACTGCGAGTTGCGAGAGGTCATTGAAATGGGTGACACGCCGCAGTCGCTGGTGTTTGGCAATATCAAGAAGGTGTTTGTGGACGATCAGGTTGCCAGCATTAACGATCAGGGGCGTTACGTTATTGATGCCAAAGGCATCGACCCTATTTCGCGGCTGGGTGGCAGCGAGTACGGCACCCTGGGCGACATTCTCAACGTGCCGCGCCCGGACTGAGGCAGACTGCAGCAGGCTCAAACGAGCTGACAGAACTGACCGAAACGGCGCCGAATTCATCGCATGGGGCCAATTTCGGCGTTTTCCCTCCTGGGCTATTCTCATCCTGTTGGCGTGTGATCCGCGCTGAAATGTTGAGAAAACAACGGCAGATGCCGCCAGGGTGGTTATGAGCGAACAACATGTAGACGTACTGATTGTCGGCGCCGGCGTTTCCGGCATTGGCATGGCCTGTCACCTCAAACGAGAGTGCCCGGGCAAGTCTTTCACCATCATTGAACGCCGTGAGTCCCTTGGAGGCACCTGGGATCTGTTCCGCTACCCGGGTATCCGTTCCGATTCCGACATGTACACCTTTGGCTACAACTTCCGCCCCTGGACTGGGGGCAAGGTGCTGGCGGATGGCCCGTCGATCAAGCAGTACGTTCGCGACACGGCCAGGGAAAACAACGTTGAACAGCATATCCAGTATGGCCTGGCGGTTGTCTCCGCTGAGTGGTCAGGCACAGACAAGTGCTGGACACTGACGGCCCGCAAGGAAGCCACCGGCGAAACCGTTACCTTTACCGCCAGCTTTCTGGTGGGCTGCACAGGGTATTACAACTACGATGCTGGCTATAAGCCCGACTTCCCTGGCGAGGCCGATTTTGGCGGCCAGATTGTGCACCCGCAGCACTGGCCGGAGAACCTGAACTACACCGGCAAACGTGTGGTGGTGATTGGCAGTGGTGCTACGGCGATCACCCTGGTGCCGACGATGGCGGAGGAAACCGCACACATTACCATGTTGCAGCGTTCGCCCACCTATCTGATGCCGCTACCATCCCGGGATGCGGTGGCGCAGGGCTTTCAGAAAGTCCTGCCCGCCAACGTTGCCTATCGGTTGACCCGTGCCCGTAACGTCAGCATTGCACGGCTACTGTTCAATCGTTCCCGCAAGAACCCCAAGGCCATGCGACGACTGTTCCTGGCTATGGTGCGCCGGCAACTGAATGGAAAGGTCGATATGCGCCACTTCTCTCCCAGCTACAACCCCTGGGATCAGCGCCTGTGTGTGGTGAAGGATGGCGATCTGTTCAAGTCGATCAAGGCTGGCAAGGCGTCTGTGGAGACGGACCATATCGAACGCTTTACCGAGAACGGTATCCTGTTGAAATCTGGTAAGGAACTGGAGGCTGACATCATCATTCCGGCGACTGGGCTGGATATCCAGATGTTGGGCGGAATGGACCTGGTGGTGGACGGTCAGTCGGTCGCGCTACGGGACAAAGTGATCTACAAGAACGTGATGGTGGAGGGCGTGCCCAACGCTGGCATGATTTTCGGGTACACCAACATCTCCTGGACCCTCAAAGCCGATATCGCGGCCGAATACCTGTGCCGTCTGTTCAACCATATGGACAGGCAGGGGCAGAAGGTCTGCGTGCCTCGTGACACAGGAGACAGTCGCGCCGAAGACACCATGATGGGCGGCCTGGATTCCGGTTATATCCGCCGGGCAGACGACAAGTTACCGAGGCAGGGAACCCATGGGCCCTGGAAGGTCAGCCAGAACTACCTGGAGGATGTGAAAACCCTCAGGTTTGACCCTATCGAGGATGGTTACCTGGAGTTTGATGGTCACCTTCCGGTTCAGGAAACCAGGCCGAAACATGGGTTCATGAGGCCATTGCGTTCAGCGCTGTTTGGCTCTTGAGGGTGTGATACAACCCGATCATTGATGAATGCAACTACAAATCTGGCGCAAAATATGGCAGTCTCATTGTCCGTTTTGAACAGGCAATGATGTATGTCCGGCCGAAAGAATAAGAAGAATATGCCGTTGTGGCATCCGGTTTTGTGGCCGTCGTGGCTTCTGGTCTTCACGCTTTATCTGCTTGCACTGCTGCCAATGTCGACCAAACAGCGTTTTGGCCGGCGGCTGGGCTGTTTTCTGGAAGGCAAGCTGAGATCCAGGGCCAAGGTGGCCAATACCAATATTGCGACCTGTTTTCCGGATCTTGATGACGCCGCCCGCGAGCAACTGGTGCAGGATAACTTTGTGGCCTGTACCCGTGGGTTCCTGGAAAGTATCCACGCCTGGTGGCGGGATATGTCGGGTTTTTGCGAGGGCGCCGAGGTTCAGGGGCTGGAGCACCTGCGAGAAGCCCAGGCCAGGGATAAAGGTGTGCTGTTAATTGGCGGTCACTACAGCATTTTCGATTTTGCCCTCCCGCTGATTGCCTGTCATCTGAAAAAGCCGGGGTATATGTACCGCCCCAACAATAATCCGGTGATTGACCGGATGATTGAAAACGGGCGCCGGCGTCACTTCGGTATCCGCCCTTTCACCAAGCGTGAGTTGCGGCCGCTGGTGTCGTTTCTCAAAAAAGGCGGGGAAGTCTGGTTTGCCTGCGATCAGGATTTCGGCAAGAAAACCGAGCTGTTTGTGCCGTTTTTTGGCACCGAGGCCGGATGTATTACCTCGCCCAGCTACATTGCTCGAGTGTCCGGTGCCTCGGTCATCTGTGTGAGCCATCTGCGTATGCCTGATGGTCGCTATCGGGTGATTTTCTCGCCAATCCAGGAGGGATTCGGCGCGTGTAAGCAGAGCGATAGCGAAGCCTGGAGCCGCTACATCGAAGACACCATTCGCGAACAGCCGGACCAGTACCTGTGGCTGCATAAACGCTTTAAAACCCGGCCCGAGGGGTGCGCCAAGGTCTATTGATGCCTTGGGCCGTTTTCAGGACTATTCGCGGCCCAGGTAGCGCTGGGTAATGTCCTTCCAGCCCGACGACTCCGTGACCCCCAGTATCTGCTCGGACACCGGCCCACGCAGTGGGCTTCCCGAAGGCAGGGCCAGCCCATAGAGTTGCTGCTGGAAAATACCTGGCAGCAAGGTCAACCTTTGATCTCCCAGTTGCAGGTTGCGGTATTGCAGCAGAGCCCGGTCGTACACCACGGCATCGGTTTCACCATTGGTGACCGAGAGCATGGCGCTGGTCAGGTCTGGATAGAGTTGGTGCCGAATGCGTTGATCTCGCAGGTACTGCTCGCTGGCAGTGTTGGCGATGGTCGCCACATTGGCGCGGTTGAGGTCGTCGGGGCCCTGAATCTGGTATTGCAGGTTGCTGACCGTGAGCGATGAGGTAATCGCTGCGGTAAAGCTCGCTACCATGATCAATCCGGCAAACATCCACACCAACGCAATGATTCGACCTGCCAGCGACACCGGGGCCTTGTCGCCATAGCCGACGGTGGTCATTGTGACAGCGGCCCACCAGAAGCTTGATCCTATCCCCTGTGCGGCGGAGCCGCCAAACTGCTCCGGATTGCGCCGTCGTTCAAACAGCCACAACACAAATCCCACGGCCAGCAGCAAGCCGCCCAGAGCGATGATCACGCTCACAAACTGCCAACTGATCAGCGCGCGAAGGCTGGCGAGCAGCCCCTGCTCTGGTGCCGGAGGCACCGCGATGGACAGGCCTGTCTGGTAAAAGGGGTGAGTGAAGTCGAACGCCGCTTCCCGTTCGGCGGTCATGGTGAGAGCACCCACCGCCACGTCGACTTGCCCGCTTTCGACCTGCGTCAGCAGATCACTGAAAGGGAGGGGAACGAACGTGTATTCCTGGTCCAGGCCATTGGCAACCTGGCGCCACAGATCGATACTGATGCCTTCCCATTCGCCGCTGTCGGTTTCCATGACAAAGGGCGGAACAGTGGTGATGCCGACCTTGATCGGCTCCGGTTGCCCCGCCGCCTGACTGGCAAACAGCAGCAGGAGGGGCAGGGCAAGCAGTGAGATCCATCGTTTCATGGGTAAGTCCGTGTTGTCAGGAAGTTAGTCAAACGCTGAGCTGATCACATCACGGTAGTTCCGGATGCGCTGTACATAGTGTACCGGCTCGTAGCCACGGGCGTAGCCGTAGCGGGTACTCGGGTAATAGCGCTTGTCAGCTTTCAGCGGCAGGACTTCTTTCATGTCGTCCCAGGAGTCGGGGTTTTTGCCCAGTTCGCGCGCAAGCTGGCGGGCATCCAACAGGTGACCACGGCCAATGTTGTAACTGGCCAGGGCAAGAAAGGTGCGGTCCGGCTCGGGAATGGTATCGGGCAGCCGGCGATGGCGGTCCGCGAGGTAGCGGGCGCCACCATCAATGGCCGCTATGGGGTCCAGACGGTCCATCACGCCAAGGGATTCAGCCGTGTTTCGGGTCAGCATCATGATGCCACGAACGCCGGTAGGTGACACAGCGGCCGGGTCCCAGTGGGACTCCTGATAGGACAGGGCCGCCAGCAAGTCAGCCGGCATTCCGGTTGTGGTTTCTGCTTCGGCGAAGCGGTCAATAAAGTCGGGAAGGCGGTCATTTATTCGGCGGTTCAGGGCGCGCAGGTCGACGAAATCGAATTCACCGATGTAGGCGTAGTAGCGGCTCTCGATGTAGCCGATGGCTTCGTCACCGTCGGTGCTGTTCATCCACTCCCGTGTGGTGCCCGCCAGATCGTCGGAACCCGCTGGCAGATACCAGCCCAGGTTATTGCCCTGGGTGAGGTTCATGGCCACTTCCAGGTGTGGAAAGTGGCGGCGCATGACCTGAACGATGTTGGAGTCGGCGACGGTGCAGTCGATGTCCTGCTCAGCAACTTCAGAAAGCAGAACTTCGGTCGTTCTGCTGTCATCTTCGGTGAACGTGATACCTTCGTGTTCGCTGGCGAGCTTGTTCAGCGTTTCTACGTAGCTGGAATCGGCGGTGACCGCAATGCTGACTTCGGGCATGCTTTCCGGTTTCCTGGGCATGGGCCGCATGTCACGATGACACACCAGTTGCTCGGTGATTTCGGTGTGGGCGGGCCCGCGTGTGAACCGTTCTGTACGTGATGGCAGGTGGGTCAGCCCGGCGGCCGCCAGATGCGTGTTGCCGGCTTCCAGTGCCTGCAAAACCTCAGCGGTTGAATCGTGCATGGTCCAGTTGACGGTCCAGCCTTTGCTCTCGGCGAAACGTGAAACCAGGCTGAACTCTGGGCCAATGGGGTTCTGGTGGCGGTCGAGATAGTAGGTGGTGGCGCCGTTGCGAGTCGCCACTTCCAGTACGCCGGTTTCTTGCGGCGGCGCGAGTTGTTCGGCCGTTTTACTGATGGATGCGGATTCAGATTCACCCTGGCTACAGCCAGCCATTATAACAATAAGTGGAAGCACGGCTCCCTTCAGCGCATGAGTCATTAAGACCTCGTTATTTTGGATTTATGAAATTATACGGGTTTCTACGTACTCAGTGTGGAAACGTATCACTTTGATTTTGCGTGGCCTGTGCAGGCCGGGGTTAACTGGCCTATGCTGGAGAGGTTCGATACTCCAAGGAGATGCGTAATGAAAGTCTGGACCAGGATCCCGATTCTTGCAGCCCTGCTGAGTCTGCCACTGGCCGCGGTCGGTGCCGATGGGGCCGATGGAATGGTGACGACGCAAAGCAATCACAGCGTTGCGATGACGGCAGACAAGTTGGTCTCGACCCTTAAGAGCAAGGGTATGACGGTGATGAACCGCATTAACCACACTGAGGGGGCCAGCAAGGCGGGGCTGGAACTACGCCCAACCGAGGTAGTGATTTTTGGCAACCCGAAGGTGGGGACACCCCTGATGCAATGTGCCCAGAGTGTGGCCATTGATTTGCCGCAGAAAGCGCTGATCTGGGAAGACAGTGAGGGGACTGTCTGGCTGGGCTACAACGACCCGGAGTATCTGAAACAGCGTCATAGCATAGAAGGCTGTGACCAGGTCATCGAAAAAATAGAAGGGGCGCTGGCCGGTTTCGCAAAAGCGGCAACGGAATAACGTTTACTGATGCCCGGCTGTCACGTCTGCACATGGGCTGGTGTCAGAATCCGACGGCCAGGCTGGCGGTAACGGTGTGGCGATCGTAGCTGTAGCGATCGATATTGCTGTCGTTGTCGGTACGGTCCAGATCCAGGCTGAGAGACGTACGACGAGAGAAACGATACGTGGTGCCAACGGACATTGTATGACGCTTGTCTTCACGACGTATTGTTTGTCTGCCCTCGGGAATAATCAGCTGGTGTGGCGTGCGATAGTAACTGAAGCGAAAGCCGGCCCCGGCTTCAATGCTCAGTTGGTCGCTCAGGTCGTATTCAATGCCCGCATCAAGGCCATGTCGTTCGGGCGAGACACTAAAGAACTCGTCTCCGGTATCCAGATTGTCCCGGTCATTGTAGTCAGCCCGGTATTTGAATTCCGCTGTCCAGTTCCCGGGCCGGAGACGGTAGTGGGCGACAACCCGGTACATCTGGCCCCGATAGGCATCGAATCCAGGCAACGGAAAGATCTGGGTGGCCTCTGCTCTAACCAGACATCGCGCGCCGGGGCCTGGGCAGTCGAGGGTGGTTATGCCGGCCATCAGGCGAGCGCGGCGTTCTCTTGATCGCCGATCCCGCCAGATATAGTCGCCGCCAAGGCCGACGCTGATCGTTCCCGGTGCCGTTTTCTGAACCCATTTTGCACCCGCCTGGATCACCTGCAGGTCAAACGTGTGTTCGGAAGGGTACTGGCGTGAAAAAAACTTGATATCCGAACGCAGTCCCGCTGGAGAATCGCCATAGAGGTAATAGGAGGCAGCCGCCAGGGTTTCCACAAAGCCACTGTCGAGCTTTTTGGGCGCGGTATCGGGAAACAGCGCAACATTGTCCTCATACCCCCCACCCACGGAAATCAGGCCTGCCCAGCGTTTCCGGGGCGCGGCCGTGTGCATCGTTGGATCGAGGCGTTCAAGTTGACGGGTGGCGAGTGACACCAGGTTGTCATCGGCATCGGATGCAAGCACGTTCTGGAACGCCTTTGTTGCGGAGTCCCGGTTTTCACGGGCGAGGGCGGTCAGTCCGATGTTGTAGTAGGCAAGCGCTTTCTGTCGGGTGGGGATGAGGGTGCGGAAGGTTTGCCCCGCTTCCTCGTAAAGCCCGAGTTTGTAATAGACAACGCCCAGGTTGTAATTGAGTGAGCGAGAGCTCAACCCCTTCGAGGCGGCAGACTCAAGTAAGCGGCGAGCTTTATCCAAGTTACCGGCATTGAAAGCCTGGATGCCTGCACGGAAGAACGCCTTAGCCTCGGATGTCTTCTCCTGAGCATGGGCAGTTGACAGCGCTAGACACAACACCAGTGCGATGGTCAGAAGACGGCGCAAATACTCTCTCCGGAATAGTCTGAACTCGGACTCAGAGTATAACAGCCATTGGACGGGCGAGCGCCAGCCCCGAAGGGATCAGGTGTGACTCCTGTATCTAATCTACTGCTGTCCGGCCTCCTCCAGACTCAGGCCATTGTCGTTCAACAGGTCCAGATCCGTATCGCCGGTGCCTGGCAGGTCCAGTCCAGGGTCCTCGATACCCGGCAAATCCAATTCTGGTTCGTCTTCGATGATCATCTCGCCAGGCAGTTCGACACTGAGTGCGTCACGAGATTCCCGCGACTGTTCGGAGAGAGTGCTTTCAATGTCCAGCATGTCTTCCCGGGTATCGGAAGCGAAGTCGTCTGAATCCGTCTGCATATCGCCGAATCCGTTTTTTCCCGCGGGCGCATCTACGGACTCCGGAAGCTCAAGTTGTTGCACAAAGGAATCATCCAGTTCCTGGTCGTCTGCGACCATTCTCATGGTTACATCGAGATCGTCTTGAGCCCAGGACTGTGTGGGTGCGGCAAGCAGAAGGCCGATGATGGCAGGAGCGAGCCAGTGGATGCGGATATTTCTGATCATGATGAAGGCTCCGTGTTTCCTGGAATGGCGGTGCTGAACGTTTTGCGCCGAGTTCCATCGTCCAGGTGCGCAACCAGTTTGCCGGAACCAGGGAACAGTACATTGATGGGCAACGCCAGTACGTTATCGCCTTGCTTGAGATCCACCGTCCAGCTGATGGTTTGACGCCCCGGGAAGGGTGCCAGTTCTGCGTTGGGCGGTAGTTCCAGGGTCAGGGTGACGTTGTCCATCGCCTTGCGGGAATTGAACGCCAGCCTGACGGTTTTCAGTTCCGCTCCACTTTCGGGTTCAGAAACGGTTTCTGTTGCTGTCTGCCCGGGAGCATCTGCGATGTCTTCGGGCATTCCCGTATCTGCCGGGCCGACCTGCATACCGATGAAAATACCGAGTGCCAGCACGGCGGCAATTGATGAAGCCCAGAGTGACGTTTTACGTAACGTGGAATTCCGAGGTGTCTCGCCAGCGAGTGCCATTGCACGAACGCGGGATTCGAAATCGTCGTCGGGTTCTGGAACGGTCTGGGCCATGATGCCTTTTTGCAGGCGTTGTTCATCCTCCCAGAGTTCTGAGCAACTGGCACACGTTGATGCGTGAGCTTGGAGGGCTTCCTGTTCATGCAGCGGAAGATCGCCGCGAACCAGGCTGTCGACCTCCTGATGGAACTGACGACACGTCATGGCATTCACCTCTTCACCCTTCACGTTGTTGCTTTTCGAAAGGTTCCATTTGTTTTTTCAACCGTTCCCGCATAAACGCTCTGCTGCGATGCAGGCGTGATTTTATCGTACCGACAGGCACATCCAGAACCGTTGCAATGTCCTCCTGGCGCCAGCCATCCGCGTCGTGAAGCAGTAACAGGGTTCGTTGGTCTGGTGGCAGGGTATTCAGTAACCGCTTGACGGTTTCGCCAATGCGCGTTTGGTCGATACCGGCGGACGCATCCGGGCTTGCCTCGCCAAGGGATTCTATAAAGGCGGTCTGGCTCTCCGCAGCGACCAGTGTACTGACGCTGATTTCTCTTTGGCTGGATTGTTTTCGGGTGAGGTCAACAAAGTGCCGGTACAACACACGGTTGAGCCATGGCTGGGGTTGCTGCACGTTTTCCAGTTCGTCCAGCCGGGGGTAGAGCTTGACCACGACATCCTGCACCAGATCCTCTGCGTCCTGTTTCTGGCCAGTCAGGCGGTAGGCGAAAATATACATGCCTTTCATGTAAGGCAGAATCAGCCGGTCAAATCGCTTTGACGACGACGAACGAAATGGGAGCAAAGCCAATCTGATTCCCTCGGTCTGTGGTTGGCACGGTTTGGCGGGTGCCCCGTCCTCAGGCCATTCTCTGTCTCTTATACACATCTCCGAGCCCACGAG
>CAJXOQ010000033.1 GCA_913057975.1 uncultured Marinobacter sp. | reverse complement strand
GATAGGAGTCCGTCTCGTGGGCTCGGAGATGTGTATAAGAGACAGGCATTACATCGAGGATCGCGGGGATTATCTCGCAGTCGGTGCGGGTATTACCCAGGCAGAACTGCTGGAGCATCCCGGCCTTGCCGATAAGGTTCCGCTTCTCGCCCAGGCCATGCCCTGGATTGGTCATGCCCAGACACGCAATCGCGGGACTGTGTGCGGGTCGATTGCTCATGCCGACCCCAGTGCCGAACTGCCTTTGTGTTTGATCGCTCTCGGAGGCGAGGTCGTTCTGGAGGCCCGCAAGGGTAAAACCCGAAAATTGTCTGCTCACGACTTCTTTCAGGGGATTCTGACCACGGCAAAACGTCCGGATGAACTGATTACGGAAGTGCGCTTTCCACTCGGCCAGGGTAACGAATGTTACCGCTTTCGCGAGGTTTCCATGCGCCATGGTGACTTCGCCATTGTTGCCTTAGCTGTGAGGGTTTGCGGGGACAGAATCGACCTGACGGTCGGTGGTGTCGCCGACCGGCCAGTTCGTCGAAGCATGACCGGAAATGATGTCCGGGCTTCATGGCTCAATCACTTTGCCTGGTCCCTCAATGCTCAGGACGACGCCCACGCCTCGGCCGTCTATCGTCGCCACCTAGTGCGTGAGCTGGGTTCTCGCCTGATAGATGAATGTTCCGCTCAGAAGGACGACACCCATGCACCTAAAGGCTGATACACGTCACCGTGTCGATGTCACTCTCAATGGCCGGGAACGCGGCGGTTATGCAGAGCCGCGCACACTGCTCAGTGATTTCCTGCGCCACGAACTGGGCGCCACCGGCACCCGGGTTGGCTGCGAGCACGGTGTATGCGGTGCCTGCACGGTACTGGTCGACGGCCGGGCCAGCCGTTCCTGTCTGATGCTGGCGGTACAGGCCCAGGGCAGGGAATTGCAGACGGTCGAGTCGCTTTCCCGCGAAGAGACGCTGAACGATCTCCAGCAGGCGTTTCGCAAACATCATGCCCTGCAATGCGGCTTCTGTACCGCGGGAATTCTGATATCCAGCACCGAGTTCCTGACCCGGGTATCGAGGCCCACCGAGACAGAGGTCCGCGACATGTTGTCGGGGCACCTGTGTCGATGCACAGGCTACACGGGCATCGTTAACGCCATCCTCGAGGTCGCCGACGCGCGTGATCAAGAGGTTTCAGGACCAACCGACAAAGAACAGGAGAACAACAATGTTTGATCTTGGTCGAAGTTTTCTTGCGTCCGTGGAGCGCCGCCCCCAGGCGACAGCGATTGCGGACGGAACCCTGCACAAAAGCTACGAGACCTGGTTCCGGGACATCCAGAGCGTCGCCCTGGCCCTCGAAGGGTTTGGCCTGAGCAAAGGGGACCGCCTGCTGGTCATCATGCAGAACCGCTGGCAGATGGCGACGCTGCACTGGGCATGCCAGTTCGCCGGCATCATTGTTACTCCGGTAAATTGGCGTTCGACCGCCCAGGACCTTGAGTTCTTCATCACCGATACCGAGGCACGTGTCGTCGCCTACGACGAATCCGCCAGCGAAGCGGTGCAAAACTGTTCGTCTGTCCGGTCTCTTGTGCGCATTACCTCTGGCCAGATCGAGGATCCGGACGCCCATGACTTCGACAGTCTTCTGGGCACCCGGGGTGACACCATACTGCGGGCCACGGCAGAGGATCTGTCACTGATGCTCTATACCTCGGGCACCAGTGGCAAACCCAAGGGTGTGCCCCGGTTGCACCGGGCAGAGCGTTCGGCGGCGCTGGCCCATGTGGCGCAGAATCTTTATCGACACGATGAATGCACGCTCGGGGTCATGCCGCTCTATCACACCATGGGAGTACGCTCGCTGCTCTCCATGGCGTTGGTTGATGGCAAATTCGTATGCATACCGAAGTTTGACCCCAAGGAAACGCTCGATGCGATTGAGCGTGAGCAGGTCAGTAATCTCTACCTGGTGCCAACGCTCTACCACATGCTGATTGAGCATCCGGATTTCGACCCAGGGCGTGTTGGGAGTGTCGATAAGCTCGGATATGCCGGCGCCCCCATGAGCGCCGGACTGATCGCTCGTGTAGAAGCCGCTTTCAGTCCCAGTCTGTTCGTCAATCACTATGGTAGTTCCGAGATCTACACCTTCACCATCGACCAGAACGCCAGCCACAAGCCCGGCTCCTCTGGGCGTGCTTCCCTCAACCAGCGCATTCGCGTTGTCCGGACTGGAACCGATACACCCGACGAGCAAATGCCCGTTTGCGAGGAAGGCGAAATCATTGCCGACATGAACGGCGACGAGGCCTTTCAGGGTTACTGGCAACGACCGGATGCCGATCAAAAGGCCCTTAAGCAGGGCTGGTATTTCACCAGTGATACTGGTTATTTCGACGCCGACGGTGACCTTTTTGTGACCGGGCGGGTCGATGATCTGATTATCACCGGTGGCGAGAACGTCAGCCCGGTGGAGATCGAAGACGTTCTTTCTCTGCACCCCCAGGTAGAAGAAGTTGTCGTGGTAGGCCTGCCTGATGAACGCTGGGGCAATATTGTCACCGCTTTTGTGAAGCCCCGGTCACCGATCAAAGAGGAAGAACTCGACCGTCACTGTATTGAGCGTGAGCTGACCCGGTTCAAACGACCTCGTCGCTATGTCTTCGTCGACGAAATTCCCAAGTCGCCGGTGGGCAAGATACTTCGTCGGGTACTGCGTGAGCAGGGGCCCTCCACCACCAACAACCAGTGACCATCACAGGAAATGCTGCCATGAAAGTGAACGAATTGAAGGAATTCCTGGCCTCCGGCTTCAACGGCTTCGAGGTGCATCTTGATCCTGCCGGGGAACGTGCGGATATCGTGCTTAACCGCCCGCCTCTGAACGTTATAGAGATGAACCAGCGTGATGAGCTGCGCTCGGTCTTCGAGGCTCTGGACCAGCTTTCGGACGTCCGGGTCATCGTCCTGCGCGGAGTTGGGGAGCATTTCTCCAGCGGCGGTAATATTCGAGGCTTCCTGGAAGCTTCACCAGAACATGTATCGAAACTGGCGGACAACATTGCGGCACCGGCTCGTTGCAGCAAGCCGGTGATTGCCGCTAACCGTGGTTACACCTTCGGGGTTGGCTTCGAACTGTCCCTGGCCTGCGATTTTCGCATTGCATCGGAAACAGCTCTTTATGCATTGCCAGAGCAGAAGTTGGGGCAAATACCCGGTTCGGGTGGTTCGGCCCGGCTACAAAAAACCATCGGCATCACCCGTACCAAGGACATGGTAATGCGTGCCAAGCGAATCAGCGGCCCCCTGGCTCTTGAGTGGGGCTTCGTGACTGAATGTGTTGCCGATGATGAGCTGGAAAGGGCAACGGATGCCCTGGTGAAAGAGTTGCGGTTTTTCTCCCCGTTAGCGCAGCGTACGGCCAAACGGATGATCAATGACAATGAGGACGCCACCTTGTCGGTCGCCATTGAGATGGAGGGGCACTGCTACAGCCGCCTGCGTTCCTCTGAGGATTTCCGTGAGGGAGTAGAAGCTTTTCAAGGGAAGCGTAAGCCCGAATTCCGGGGCAAATGAAGCTGATGTAAGTACGCGATATCAGTCATCGAAATACCTGACATCCAACAACAATGAGAGACAGGTTATGCAAAATCATACACTCGAAAATCCGGATACATCGCCTACCGCTGATTCATCCGCTCCGTGGTTGAAGAGCCTGATGCAAGCCCTGAACGTCAAGTCCGTCAGCGCGGGGGTGGTGGCCGCTCTTTTTGGCTGCTCGGGACCGGCATTGATCGTTATCAGTGCCGCTGAAGCGGGCAATCTGAGTAACGGGCAGACCGTGGCCTGGCTGCTCGCCATCTACTTTGTGGGTGGGCTGATCAGTCTCGTCATGGCGCTTCGCTATCGCCAGCCCATCACTGGGGCCTACTCAATTCCCGGCGCGGCCATCATGATTGGAGCGCTGGCAACAATTCCCTTTACCGAGGCTGTTGGTGCTTTCATTATGAGCGGGGCCATCGTGCTGTTGCTCGGAGTAAGTGGCGTTATCGGCCGCATCATGAACTGGCTGCCGATGCCCATCGTCATGGCAATGATCGCTGGCGCGTTGATCCGGTTTGGTACCGGGGCGGTTCAGTCAGTGGAAAGCATGCCACTGATTGCCGGTGCGGCCGCCGTGGCTTTCTTCCTTTCCGCACGCCTCACCAAGGCTGTACCACCCGTCCTGACGGCCGCCATCGTCGGTTTCGGCATTGCACTTGCGATGGGCTCCATACAGCCGGCTGATGTGAACATTGCCTTTGTCGCGCCCGAGCTGACCATGCCGACCTTTACCCTGAATGGGCTGCTTGCTATTTCAGTTCCATTGGCGGCCCTGGTGATTGGTGCGGAAAACGCTCAGGCGACGGGTGTCCTGATGGCCGAGGATTATCGTCCACCCATCAACGCAATGACCACCATTAGTGGTATTGGCGGCATGATTGCCGGTGCAATCGGTGGCCACAACGCCAATATTGCTGGCCCAATGACCGCGATCTGTTCGTCCGAGCAGGCGGGAGACGACAAATCCAAACGCTACGGTGCAACCGTGGTCAATGGCGTTCTTTTCTGCGCCTTCGGTCTTTTTGCCGGGGCGGCCGTTCCCTTTATTCTAGCCTTACCCAAGGCACTGATCGGCGCCGTCGCGGGGCTGGCTATGATTGGTGTCCTGATCGCGGCTTTCCAGCACGCTTTTTCGAAAGCAGCTGGCCATCAGATCGGTGCCATGGTTGCGTTGCTGGTTGCAATGAGTGGTATCAGTCTCTTTGGTATCAGCTCTCCTTTCTGGGCATTGGTTTTCGGGATTCTGGTCTCCCTGTTGTTGTCGGAGAAACCGTCGGAAAACAAAGCAAAGTAAGTAGAGCGAGACGGGAATATCCGTACCAACCCGAACCAATTGGGCCGCAGGGATGCGGCCCTTTTAGAATCTACTGAGCGGCATAACGCAAGCTATTAGAAAACAAAATCAAGAGGTGGTAGTCTCGGAAGGGTGCCACATAGTTAAGGTCTGCTGGTTATGTCACGTGCTCTCCGAATCTTTCACGGGGCATTCGGACGGGTTGCGTTGCTCGGAATGGATGAGTCGCTCGTCCCGCATGCTCACTCAGAATGCCATGTTCTTCTGAAAGCGTCAGGAGGCGATACGTTCTTTTCGGTCCGGAATCGGCAGCAGCCACTGACCGACCAGACCGCCGTGTTGGTCAATGCCTGGGAGCCGCATTCCTACGACCATCAACATGGCTCCGATGACACCGTGATCCTGGCCCTGTATATTGATCCAAACTGGCTTGCGGCTCTGAAGCATACATTATCGCTCAGTGGTCGCCCTGATTTTTTCTCGCAACCCTGTATTCAACTGACTCCGTCTATCCGTACCAAAGCGGACCTGCTGATATCAGACGTACTGTCATTCGATATTATTCAGCCTCAGCGGCTGGAGAGTATGCTCTTTGATCTGATGATTAGTATTATTGAGAGGTATTCAGACTGGATCCACTTGTCCCGTTTAAGAGTCTATTCCGCTGGAGGCTTCCAAGATGCGCGAATCCGGAAGGCCAAGGAGCTTATTCTGAACAAGCCTCAGGGTGACCTTGATATGGAGGCTATCGCCCGTGAGTGCGGCTTGTCCAGGGCCCAGTTTTTTGCCCTCTTCAGGAAGAATACTGGCATGACGCCCCAGATGTTGGCCAACATTGGGAAGATGCAGTTGGCTTTCCAATGGCTTTCAGAAAACCGCTCGTGTACGCTTGGTAACCTCTCGGATACTCTGGGCTTTTCCTGTCAGGGGCATTTCACCCGCTTTTTCCGCCGACATATTGGTGCCTCACCAAGCCAGTATCACAGGACGATAGACGTCTACCCTACTCAAGGCTCTAATATTTACCGCTGAAGGTGTATACACCCTCGTGTCAGCAAACCATCAACGAACGCGCCGCCCGCACCTTGGAGCTGCCCCTGCTGGACGTCCAGCGCACCCTGTTCCAGATCCGTGACCAACTGGCGCAAGACGGGCATTCAGCAGTGCGCTGACAATGGTCGGTAATTGAGCTAAAAATGTACTGCAATTGTTCCTTACAGTTCGTATCGCTAGCTGTACTTTAAACTACTTATTTCTCCGATGGGTTGAGCATATATTGAGCAATGTGCGGCTTCATCCATCAGGGAGAGAATGTCATGTTTGGGCGCCATCGTATTGCGGAATTGACGGGTCAGTTAACGGTCTCCAGAGGCGAGCAGGAAAGGGTGCAGCAAACGCTGAATGCCATTGCCGCTCAGATCGGGTATATCGAGTTCAGCCCTTCGGGGATTGTAGAGTCTGCCAACGATATCCTGCTCTCTATTGTTGGGTACGAGCGCCAGGAGGTCATTGGCAAGCATCATCGGTCACTGTGTGATTCAAGCTATACCGCCTCGGCGGAATATCAGCGCTTCTGGGACGACCTCGGGCGCGGCATCAAGAAACAAGGCACCTTCCCCCGCTTTGCCAAGGATGGTCGACGTGTCTGGCTGGAGGCCACCTACTTCCCCGTCACCAATGACGAGGGGAAAGTCTTCAAGGTCATCAAGCTGGCAACAGACGCGACCGCCACCCAGGACAAAGTGGCGGATGATACCGCCATGCTTGATGCCATCGACCGGTACATGGCCGTCATCAAGTTCACGCCCGACGGCAAGATACTGGAAGCCAACGAGAACTTCCTGGCCACCACCGGGTATGCCAAAGACGAGATCCTCCATCAGCACCACAAGATGTTCTGCTTTGATGATTTCTATCGCGATAATCCGGACTTCTGGAAGCGGTTGGCTCGTGGTGAGAGTTTTTCAGGGCAGTTTGAGCGCAGGGACAAGAACGGCAAAAGTATCTGGCTGGAAGCCACCTACAGCCCTGTGCTGGATGCTGGCGGGCAGGTATACAAGGTGATCAAGTTTGCCTCGGACATTACCGCGCGGGTGAACAATGCCCGTGAGGCGGCCGACGTTGCCGCCGCTACTTCCGAGGAGACGTCACAGATTGCGGCTGAAGCAACGCGAGCTCTCAACCTTGCGGTAGACACCTCGGATTCGGCACTGGCAGAGGTGGCTAGCGCCACTGAAGTCAGTCGGGATCTGGAAATTCAAGCCGAGCAGATTGGCAGTATTGTCAGCACCATTCGCACTGTGGCAGAGCAGACCAACCTGTTGGCCCTGAACGCTGCGATCGAAGCCGCCCGTGCCGGCGAAATGGGGCGGGGGTTCGCGGTGGTGGCCGACGAGGTGCGTAAACTGGCCGCAAAGACCGCCCAATCCCTGGAAGAAATCTCCACGGTGGTCGGCAAAAACAGTCACTTGATCGAGTCCCTGCGCGCGAACATGGACGGAGTATCGACGCTGTCACGTCGCAGTTCGGATGAAATTTCCGGCATTGCTACCGGTATTCAGCAGGTGGAAAAGGGAATGACGGATCTGGCGGCTGTGGTGGCGCGGTTGAGTAGCGAGGGGTGATCTGTTTCTGAGATGGGGTTGAAATCCTGGTGGATCGACAGAACGTGTAAGCGCATATGTCGGCTGAAGCAGGAGAGCAAATGGACTATATAAGCCCCATCAGCAGCGCGATCATGGCGGTTATCTGGATCGTTTATTTTCAGTTGTTCCTGATTCAGTACCAGCGTAATAACCGCCCCTATATGGTCATTCACCACGCCCAGAACGAGAACCCGGACGCCCTGTGTCTGCTGGTGAATATGGGTAAGGAAACCATCCATGTGCAGTGTGTGCAGGTGGTGTTGCAAACCCGTAGCGGTGAGGAGAGAACGCTGACCGTTACCGAATATCGCCGGGTTGGGGCGGACGATAGTAATGTGCACCAGGTTCTGCGGCAGGGGCCGCTGCAGCCCGGTGGCTACCTGGTGCTGGGGTCGTTCCGAAATATTATCCTGGGCCGCCGAAGTGACGATAGCGACAGTGACAGCGACTACCTGTTCGAGGATGTTACTGCTGTTGAAATACGGGCTGCAGTGGTTCATGGCCCCAGCCGCTATGCCGTGGGCGTACGCCGGCGTTTCTGGCTAAGACATGACGGTGCATCGGAAGTTTTCCCCCGCGATATCCACAGTGAACAGCTCAACCGCAGGCGTCACCGGCATGAAGTGCGCCGTTGGCTGGAAACGGAGCTGTGCCCTCAATAGCCTTGATCAGTTCGGGCAATAACACGGCGAGAGGGACAGTGTCACTGAGCGTTTTTCGCCTTTTGCCGCTTGAGAAAGTCCACTTTCCATTGCTCCATGCCAAAGTATTCGGTGCCAATGTTGGCCTCTACCCGATGCTTGGCCTTGATCGCCGCGACCTGTTCGTGGCGCTCCTCAAGAAAGCTGTCGAAGCGCGGCAGCAAATCCCCATGCCTGATCGTTGAAAGCCGGTAGGCGCTTCGGGTATGCGGGAGATTGGGATCGAACACGAGAACGCCCGGCCTTACCCGAACATTGTTGATATGGTGCAGGGCGACCACCACGTTGTAGTAAGCGCCGTCGCTGTTCTTCAGCAAAGCCTGGTGAATCATTTCGGGCAGGCTGTCGCTGGGTACCGGGAGTATCTGTGAGGCCTCGATCTTTTCCTCGTATCCCCGGGCCGTCCAGCCATCGACAAGGCCGATGCGTTTGAGGTGGTCCCCATCCAGGCCGAGTCGCCGCGGAGACACCAGAACGCCGTCAACATACTCCACGATGGGGCGGCTATAGCTGATCCTGTCCCCGGTTTTTGCCGAACGGGCCCAGTCGGGATGATCCGGGTACTTGAAGTCCACCTCGCCTTCAACCAGGGCCGGCATCAGTTCATCGACGGGCAACGGCTTATAGATGAAGGTTACGCCGGCATGTGCGGCGAAAAGATCCAGTAGTTCACGGGCGAAGCCGCTGTATTGGCCTTGTTCGTCAACCCCGTAATGGGGCAGGAAGTTCCCCTGTTCCACTCCAACCACGTATGTCTGCGCAGTTGCCTGGGCGGTCAAGGCAAACAGCAGGCAGGCGGCGAATATGTGTTTCACTGATGGCTCCCTCTAGTTAGTCGTTGTTGGATGAGCTGTATAGCGTCCGAATCTTTTCTTCAATAAGTCAGTCTTCACGGTCGAGCCGGAACGCTTTCATTTGAGCTTCGAGCTTCTCCGCCATCGCACGTAATTCTTCAATTTCACGGCTGGCTGTCGTCATGTCCTCGCTCGAACGTGCGCTGAGATGAGAGATGTTCTGAACGTTTGAGCTGATCTCCTCGGTGACGGAGCTCTGTTCTTCGGTTGCTGCAGCCACCTGGTGACTCATCTCTACAATCCGGTCCACGTTGTCGCCGATTCCATCCAGGGCTTTGCCCATGCTGGCGGAAGTGCTGACGGTTTCTTCGGTGGCTTTCTCGCTTGTGGCCATCGTCTCGACCGCACGCTCGGAGCCCTCCTGCAAGCGCTCGATAATGGTTCGAATTTGCTTGGTTGATGATTGCGTCTTCTGTGCAAGGCTGCGAACTTCGTCAGCGACCACCGAGAATCCGCGTCCCTGTTCACCGGCCCGGGCTGCTTCGATCGCTGCGTTCAAGGCCAGTAGATTGGTCTGATCGGATATGGCATTGATCACTTCGATTACCTGGCCAATATCCCGCGCTTCGGTAGCCAACTGCTGGATCGCCGAAGCCGATTCGCGGATGTTACTCGCCATTCCCTCGACCTGGGCGATGGAACGCGACATACCTTCACGAATGTCACTGGCGCTGTTGCCGACCTGTTCGAGCTGGTTTGCCGTTTCCGTAGCGCTTTTGGCAATCTCCTGAACCGTGGCTTCCATCTCGCACACCGCCGTGGCGACGGAGTCCGTCAGGCTGCTTTGCTCCCTGGCTCGGTCGGTGTTGGCCGTCATCACGGTGGAGGTTTGCTCGACAAAGGCTTTGAGCCGGATTGCCGTCTCCAAAAGCCCCCGAACCATCTCTCGCTGTGCCCCGACAAACTGGTTAAACCCGGTCGCCAATTGGCCCAGCTCGTCTTTGCGTTCAACCGCCAGTTCCTGGGTGAGATCACCGCCACCCTTGGCAATTTCGGTCAACGCCCGAGTGATTTTTGTCAGTGGCTTCGTCATGCGAGTGGCGACCAACGCAATGATGCCGAGGAAAACAAGGGCCACGAGGACGCCGACGAGCAAGGAGATCTGGTTGGCACGGCTGGCTTCGCCGTAGATCTCGGCAGACGGAACCTCTACAACGACACGCCAGTCCGTGATCGACAGAGGCAGGCTGGCGGCGATGTAGCGACGGCCATCACGATCAAACTCGGTCAGATGGTACGTCGAGTCTTTCAACAGTTCGGCGGCGGCCGTTGGAGAAATAACCTTCGATAGGGGCTGGTCTGTTTGCTGCAGGTCTGGATGAATGTTTACCTGGCCGGTTTCAGACACCAGGTACACGATCCCGGTGTCACCAAAGCGAAATTCCCTGATTCGCTCCGCCATCTGATCAAGCCCGATTCCGACGCCGGTTACTGCGATAGCCTCGCCGCCATCCTCCATGCGGGCATTGATGAAGAGGGTGGGTTTACCCGTTGCTTTGTCCACGTCCAGCGACAGATCCATGGTCTCGCCGCTTTCCAGGAAATTATAGAACCAGCGGTCCGCCTGGGGAGTCACCACCCTGTCGATGCCCTGATGGGTGTAGTAGTTGCCGGTATTTACCGACACGAAATGGGCGGAGGCGGCTTCCTGGCTGCGCCTGACTCCCTCCAGATATCGGGTGGCGGGGTCGAGCCCCTGCTGTGGTTCGTTGTCACCGATCCACTCTTTGAGGTAGCTGTTCCCCGCAATCAGCCGTGACGCTGTAATAGGCGCCTGGAGGTCGCGCTCAACGGAGTTTGCTATCGCTTCCAGACTGGATGGCAGGGCGGAGTTGAGCAGGTATCGATCAAGAAGCCCTCGCATCTGGACGATATTAAGGGAAACCAACAGCAACGTGCTGGCAAGCAGTGCTGCCCCCATTCCTATGATTAGCTTTAGGCGAATGCTCATCGGTACTCCTGGGCGATTGCGTATTGCTGTCCGACGAAACGCCTTCTCTTGTCCCTCCCTCCTTGAGTGAAATAACGGCGTCCAAGGGGCTCTCCCGGCCCCTCCGGATGTTCAAAGTGAATCAGGTTTTATCACAGTGCTTTCTACCCGTTCAGCGTCATCGGGCGCCGGTTTATGGACTTTTGGAAGAATAAGGTTCAACGCGATGGCGGTAATGGCCCCGGGGATCAAACCGGATTCGATCATCGCTTGCAGGTTTTCCGACAGATTGGCGTAGAGCCCCTCTTGCGCCGGCAAACCCACCGCGATGGTCAGAGAGGTGCCAATGATCAGCATGTTGCGCTTGTCGAACGGCACCTGGCTGAGCATTTTAATGCCGGCGCTGGCGATCATACCGAACATCAGTAATACCGCACCGCCGAGTACCGCGTTTGGAATACTGGAAACCAGACCGCCGAGCTTTGGCAACAGACCGGCCAGGACCAGGAATCCGCCGCCAATCGCCACCACATAGCGGCTAACGACACCCGTCAATGCGACCATGCCTACGTTCTGGCTGAAACTGATCTGGGGGAACGCATTGAAGATAGCGGCAAACACGCTCGCGATGCCATCGGCCATGACGCCGCCAGAGAGCTCCTTCTTGGTGGGTTCACGGTTCAGCCCGCCCGCGGTGGTACCCACTATATCGCCGATGGATTCGGCCACGGTGACCAGCGACAGCACCACCACGGGGATGATGGCTGCCATATGGAACTCGATGCCAATGCCCAACGGGGTGGGGAACGTCACCCAGTCTGCATCGCCCACCTTGGAGAAATCGACATAGCCAAAAGCCGCGGCAGCAACGAAGCCAACCAGCAAGCCGGCCAGTGGGGCAACTTCACTCCAGATACCTCGGCCGAACTGGTGAAGACCCACGGTTACGACGAGAACAAGGGAGGCCAGTCCTATGTGATGGGGAGCGCCGAAATCCGATACGCCGAAACCACCACCGGCGTAGGCAAGGCCAACGGGCATCAACAGAATGCCCAGCATCACGACAAAGGTTCCAGTCACCACTGGGGGGAACAAAAACCGAAACCAGGGAAGAAACAGCCCCATCAGCGCCATCGCGACGCCTCCGCACAACGCCGCTCCAAGGGCGGCGGGTAACCCCATGCCGATGGCAATGGGAATCAGGACCGGCACGAATCCGAAGCTGGTCCCCATGACAATAGGAAGGCGAGCACCGATGGGCCCCAGGCCCAGGGATTGCAACAGGGTGGCGACCCCGGCGACAAACATCGCGGCCTGAACCATAAAAGCAGTCTGATCGGGAGGCAGGTCCGCCGCCCCCGCGATGATGATCGGCACGGTCACGTTGCTAACGAACATCGCCAGAACATGCTGAATACCCAGAGGTATCGCGCGGCGCAAGGGCGGCATGGAATTAACGTCGCGGGTGCTATAACGGTCATCTGGACCGGTATCTGGCCGTTCGGATGCACTTGTTGTCATGAGTCTCTCCTAGGTGTTGTTTTTGTAGGAATGCCTGACTGTTGACTACCAATAGCTCTACAAAGATCTTCTAAATGGCTCTCCTTAGTTGGCGGGCCGCCTCATCATGGCGTGCCATCAGCGCATCAAGATCGACGTCGCAGGGCTGACCGCCGGTCACTCTCCAGCGCCCGGCGACCATGACCCGGTCAGCGCGGTGCGCGCCACATAGCAGCAACGCAGCCAGTGGATTCTCCGCGCCTGAGAAACGCGGCTCATCAAGCTTGAACAGCGCCAGGTCAGCCTGCTGGCCTGGCTCCAGTCCGCCGATATCGGTTCGTCCCAGGCAGCGGGCCGAGCCTTCCGTTGCCCAGCGGATGACGGCTTCGTGTGTTACCTGGCTCGGCGAGTAACGCAGGCGGCCCAGAAGCAGTGCCTGACGCATTTCCGACGCAAGGTTCGAGTGGTCGCTCGATGCTGATCCATCGACCGCCAATCCGACCGGTGAGCCCGCCGCTTCGAGTTCCAGGGTCCGGCATAGCCCTGAGCCCAGAACCATGTTTGAAGAGGGACAGTGCGCGATACCCGTGCCTGCACGGCCAAGGCGCTGAATCTCATCGTCATTGAAATGAATGCCATGGGCCAGCCAGGTGCGATCGGTGAGCCAGCCACTGTCCTCGAGGTAATCCAGCGGGCGCATGCCAAACAGCTTCTGGCAGTACGAGGTCTCATCTTCAGTTTCGGCAAGATGGGTGTGGAGGCGAACGTCGTTCTTCTCTGCAAGACGCGCGCTCTCGCGCATCAACTCCCGGCTGACTGAAAACGGTGAACAAGGGGCCAGGGCGATGGTGGTCATGGCCCCTTCGGTACGCTGGTGGTAACGGTCGATAAGACGCTGGCTGTCCTCGACAATGGTTTGCTCGTCCTGCACTACGGTCTGCGGCGGCAGACCGCCATCGTCGCGCCCGACGCTCATGGACCCGCGAGTCAGTGCCGCTCGAACACCGAGGCGCTGGGCGGTTTCGACCTGACAGTCAATTGCGTTTACCAAGGCACCGGAAAAGACGTAGTGATGGTCCGCTACGGTGGTGCATCCCGACATCAGCAGCTCGACCATCGCCAACTCGCTGGCCAGGGCCATCTGGCTGTCGTTGAGATTGGCCCAGACGTCGTAAAGCGTGGTCAGCCAGGGAAATAACTCTTTATTGAGCGCGGGGGAATAGGCACGGGTCAGGGTCTGGTAGAAGTGATGGTGGGTATTCACCAAGCCAGGTAACAGGACATGCTCGGACGCATCAAAGGTCTCGTTAACGGGCTGGTGAGGTTGCTGCCCCCCGGCCACTTTTTCCACAATTCTTGTTCCTGTGACGACAATACCGCCGGCAGCGCCAGGGTCAGAGCAGGCAAGCGGATTGCGAATCCATAATCTTTGGTCTGTTTCGGTCATTCCTACAGCTCTTTGTTGTATACAGTATGACCGACAACTTCGTACAAATATGTATTGCTTGTCAAGAAAAATTGTGAGCAAATTGAATTTTTGATGGCAGGGTACTTGCCAGGCCGGCGCTCAAGCAGGCGCCGGCCCGGGATTGGCAGCAATGTCAGGTTGTCTGCTGAGTTACGTTTTGTCGCCCGCGACCTCAACCTCGTTAGGTTTAACTTCTTTCGTAAGCGCTTTGAGAGCCCCCCAGGAGAGGCCTCGTTTTGATGGTTTCTCGGCCGTGTCGGAAGCGACCAGGCTAAGAAGCTCGGCGGAAATGGACACCGCGACTTCCATGGGCCGTTTACCCGGGATGTCACTGCGCCCGACAGGGCACCGAATACGGTCGATGTCCGTTTGGGTATACCCACGGTGATCAAGGCGCTTGCGAAAACGCTCCGCTTTGGTCTGCGAGCCGATCAGGCCGATGGTCAGTACATCATCCTGTTTGAGCAGCGCCTGGCAGAGATCGTAATCCAGTGCGTGGTTGTGGGTAAGAATCAGCACATGAGCATTGCTGCATAGGCCCGGAACATCCCCGGCGGGGTCGTCGGTACAGTGAACGGTGGTGTTGGCGGGAACGGTGGCGGGAAAACATTCCTGCCGGGAGTCGACCCAGGTGATCTGCCAGGGCAAATCACCCACGATACGCATCAGGGCGTGGCTGACGTGACCCGCGCCAAAGACCACAAGGCGGGCATCGCCGCCAGACTGGGCTTCCAGCAGGACCGCCACGCTACCACCACAGCATTGGCCAAGGCTGGCGCCGAGGGGAAAATGCGCCAACTCGTAACTGTATTCGTGGTTTGCCAGGCGCTCGCGGGCACGGGCGATCACCCGGTATTCCAGATGACCGCCGCCGATGGTGTCGTAGCTGTGTTCCCGGGTGACGACCATCTTACTGGCCGGCTCCCGCGGCACCGAGCCGGTTACACCCAGCACCGTAACCAAAACATAGGGCTGGCCGCGACGTTCGCAGTCAGCAACGGCTTGGATCCAGCTCAGGCGTTCTTGCATGACGGTTCCCCCTGCGCTGCTACCCAGCGCTCGGTTGCTGTGACAGCCTGGAGCACCCGCTCTGGTGTTGCAGGCGTGTCCAGGGGCGGGCTGTAGCGATAGTCTGCCACGCTCGAAACAGCGTCACGCAGGGCAGACCATACTGCCATGCCCAGCATGAGTGGCGGTTCGCCCACGGCCTTGGATCGAAATACGGTCGCTTCCCGGTTGGGGCTGTGAGGCAGCAGGGCCACCCGGAAATCTGGCGGCGCGTCTGAGACCGCCGGGATTTTGTAGGTCGCCGGTCCGTTGGATAGCAGTCGGCCTTCGTCGTTGTAGACCAATTCCTCAGTGGTCAGCCAGCCCATGCCCTGTATAAAGCCGCCTTCAATCTGGCCAATGTCCACGGCCGGATTCAGCGACTGCCCCACGTCGTGAAGGATGTCCACGCGCATGGTCTTGTACTCTCCAGTGAGGGTATCCACCACCACCTCTGCGCAGGCAGCCCCATTGGCGTAATACAGGAAGGGCCGACCTTGACCGGTTCCACGGTCATAGTGAATCTTGGGGGTGCTGTAAAACCCGTTGGAAGACAGCGAAACCCGCGCCATGTAAGCCTGCTGTACGAATTCCGCCCAGTCGAACTGCTGCTCGTCGACATGGACCTGGTTGTTTTCGAACCGTACCGAGTCCGCGCTCACGCCGTAGGTTTCGGCGGCAAACTCGACCAGGCGCTGCTTGATTTTCTCGCAGGCATCCAGGGCAGCCATGCCGTTCAGGTCGGTGCCCGAGGAGGCGGCCGTTGGTGAAGTGTTGGGCACCTTGTCGGTTCGGGTCGCGGACACTTTTACCCGGTCCAGGTCTACCTGGAATGCCGCGGCCACAACCTGGGCTACCTTGATGTATAGCCCCTGGCCCATCTCGGTGCCGCCGTGATTGAGATGAATGCTGCCGTCGGTGTAAACGTGCACCAGTGCGCCGGCCTGATTGAGGTGCTTTGCGGTGAATGAAATGCCAAATTTCACCGGTGTCAGTGCCAGGCCCCGTTTCAGTACCGAGTTCTCTTTGTTGAACCTGGAAATCTCGGTACGACGCTGACGGTAGTCCGAGCTGGCCTCGAGCGTGTCGATCAGGTCCGGTAAAACGTGCTGCTCGACGGTTTGACCATAGTGGGTTACATCACGGCCAGGCCCGTACAGGTTGCGCTTGCGAACATCCAGCGGGTCCATGTCGAGATGGCGGGCGATATCGTCCATCGCCCGCTCAATGATCATCATGCCCTGGGGGCCACCGAAGCCTCGGAAGGCGGTATTGGAAACCGTATGGGTTTTACAACGGTGACCAACGACCCGTGCCTGCCCCAGGCTGTAGGCGTTGTCGGAATGAAACATGGCGCGGTCGACGATGGCATCGGACAGGTCGGGCGAAAAGCCACAGCGTCCGGCCACCATGATGTCGGCACCCCGCAGCACGCCCTCGTTATCGAAGCCAATGTCATAGGTGTTGAAAAAGTCGTGTCGCTTGCCCGTTTGTACCATGTCGTCGTAGCGCGCCATCCGGTATTTAACGGGCCGCCCGGTGCGTCGGGCAAGCAGGGCCGAGATACAGGCTAGTGGTGCGGCCTGGGTTTCCTTGCCGCCGAACCCGCCACCCATGCGCCTTACTTCCACCTGGACTTCATGAATGGGTAGGTCAAGGACTTCGGCCACCAGCTTTTGCACCTCGGACGGGTGCTGGCTGGAGGTATGAACAAACACGCCCGCGTCTTCGGTAGGCTCTACCAGGCACGCCTGTCCTTCCAGGTAGAAATGCTCCTGTCCGCCAACGTGCATCTGGGCCTGTAGGCGATTCGGCGCTTCGGCAAGCGCTTTATCGGGGTCGCCCCTCAGCTGGGTATGACTGGGGCGCACGAACAACTGCTGATCAAGCGCGGCCTCCGCGGTTAACGCGGCAGGAAGGGGCTCATAACTGACTTTCGCAAGCCGGGCCGCCTGGCGGGCCGCGCGATGACTCGTTGCCGCAACGGCAAACAACGGTTGGCCCACATGTTCGACCACATCCCCGGCCAGAACCGGATCGCCAGGAAAGACCGGCCCGATATCGGTATGGCCGGGCACGTCCTCGACGGTCATGACCGAGACAACGCCGGGGTAGGCCCAAACCTCGCTGAGATCCATGGCGGTGATACGGGCGTGGGCGTGCGTACTCTGGCCGACGGCCGCGTGCAGGAGTTCTGCGGGCTCGGGGAGGTCGTCTATATAGCGGGCCTGTCCACGAACGTGCTTCCAGGCACTGTCATGAAATGCCTGGGTGCCTGTCAGCCCTTTCGCCGTTGTGGTGGGCCGCGGAATATTGGGAGGTAGTTTACGCATAGTCAGTCACCATGAGGGGCTGGTTTGTTGTTGTGGTGTCTTGAGTGCTCTCCAAAAACGCGCGGCGCAGCAGGTTGCCGGCTACTTGCAGGCGATAGGCTGCGGACCCCCGCACGTCTGTCATGGGTTCAAATTCGAGTTCCAGTGCGGCAATGGCGGCCGCAACCGTGTCTGCATTCCAGGGCTGGCCTCGAAGCGCCGCTTCAGCACCACTGGCCCGCTTTGGCGTTGCCGCCATCCCGCCAAAGGCCAGTCGGCAGTCCTTGATTGTTTCGCCCTCGCGCTTGAGCCAAAAGGCACCCAGCACTGCGGAAATGTCGTCATCAATGCGCTTGGAGACTTTGTAGATGAACAGCTTTTCGTCAGGTGCCGGGTCGGGGATCCAGGTGCCCCGAATGAATTCGTGAGGCTGGAGGTCGGTCTGCTTGTAGCCGTGGAAGAAGTCCTCAAGGCGCAGGCGCCGGGTACCGTCAACGCTGTCCAGGTCGAGCTCTGCGCCCAGTGCAATCAGTGCGGGCGGCATGTCACCGATTGGTGATGCGTTCCCGATATTACCCCCGACCGTCCCGCGGTTGCGGATCTGGCGTGAACCCAGGCGTTCCAGCATCGGCCCGAAGTGGGGCCAACGCTCCTCCAGCTTATGGAACATGGCGCGGTAGGTGACTCCGGCTCCGAGATAGATCCCGTCTTCGTCTTCGTGGATCTCCTGCAGCTCCTTGACGTCACTCACGCCGATCAGGTGATCAAGGTCTTTGAGCTGTTGGGTGATTTCAAGAGCCAGGTCGGTGCCGCCGGCAATCAACCTTGCCTCGGGAAACTGACTGCACAACCCACGCAGTGCGTCCAGGGAGGCTGGTGCGTCGTAGCGGTAGCCGTGATCGTCGGTGAGTTCGCCAGCAGTACCCTGCACGCTTAACAGGTCGGCGATCATTTCGGGGTTCTGCAGCCAGGCTATGCCGCTAAGGCCCGGTGCGGGGTTGTTCGGGGTCGCGCCATCCGGACCACTGAGCGCACTGCTTCGGCTCAGAACGGCGTTACCGGTGCCGGGCTCCCACGTTTGCACGCAAGCCCGACGTCCGGCCTCGATGATTGGCCGGTAGCCCGTGCAGCGGCAAAGGTTGCCAGACAGCGCCTCCAACAAGGCGTCGTCACCGGGCACTGACCCATTTGCCGCGCTTTCTGTATGCAAGGCAAACAGCGACATGATGATGCCTGGTGTACAGAAGCCGCACTGGGCTCCGTGACACTCCACCATTTCCTTCTGGACCGGGTGGGCCGGCTCCTGGTTTAGCGCGTCGACAGTCACCAGATGTTTGCCATGCAGGCTTCCGACGAGCGCGATGCAGCTGTTCACGCTGTCGTAGCGGAGTTGCCCGGATTGCTCAGGGTCGGGCGAACCGATCACGACGGTGCAAGCCCCGCAGTCGCCGGATGCGCAGCCCTCTTTAGTGCCTGTCAGTCGCTTCCTGGTGCGCAGCCAGTCTAGGATGCTTAGATTCGGGTCGACTTGGTTGAGTTTTTGTAGTTGGCCGTTCAAGTAGAATTTGATCACAAATTTTCCCGCTCTTCTGCACTTGCGCCTGTCTCTTTCTGCTTTTCTCTTTGTTAAGACTGAGCATCAGAGTCATTGGCGTAAGCCCTTGATTGATTTCAGTAGTTGCACAGGCGATGCCGCATCACGGATGCCAAAAGTCACATGGGCCCGTTATTCTTTTTACAATTTCCTGACCAAATAGTCCAGTTTTTTGTGTAAAGACTATTCCTTTGATTGCCGCACAGAGATCGGCTATCGTCGGAGCCTCGACGTTCCAACCTGAAGCTACTCGACACCATGACCCGTCAAATCGAACCAGACTCCCCCGAAACGAAGCGAACAACGTCATCAGACAGCAAGCGCAAGAAAGTGCGCCCAGGCCGAATCCGTGAGCGCAATCGTGAGCGTATTCTTATGGCCGCGGAAAAGGAGTTTTCCCAGAACGGATTCGGAGCAACTACCGTTCAGAAGATTGCGGACAGGGCGGGGCTGCCGAAATCCAACGTGCTTTACTATTTCAGCAATAAAAAGCGCATCTACTACGCGTTGATGGATGACATCATGGGGCGGTGGAACGAGATGTTCTCGAAGATACGCCCAGAAGACGACCCCGCCACGACCCTGGCCAGCTTTATTCACGCCAAGGTAGAGCTATCCAGGACTCATCCCCTGGCATCGCGCCTGTTCGCGTTGGAAATCATTCAGGGGGCGCCGGTCCTCAAGGATCACCTGTCCACGACCATGCGGGAGTGGGTGCAGGCGCGAGCGGGCGTGATTCAGCAATGGATAGACGCGGGGCGAATGGCGCCCGTCGATCCGGTGCAACTCATTCTCCTGATCTGGTCATCCACGCAGCACTACGCCGACTTCCAAATCCAGATCCTCGCGATTGAGGACAAGAGCGAATATACCGAAAGTGACTTTCAACACGCCGCGGATTTCCTGACGTCTGTCATTCTGCGCGGTTGTGGCCTCGCCGCCCCCTAACGCCTGACTCCAGAATGCCTGGCATACCGCCCGCCGTATGCCTTCGATGGCTTTCGGTCTCAAAAATTTCCTGACTTATTGGTCAGTTTTTGTTGACCGAGCTACCAATCCTGTTTAAATTTCCCTGAGACACGCAATCCAATCGTCGCCAACAACACCAATGCGACAGCAAAACTGACGAGAGTGACCATGTCCCAGCGCAAAGCCTACCGTGCCTCTGTTTTCCACTGCATCGCCGACCCGGGCGTGGTGGGTGCGGAACATTCCTACGAGTATTTTGAAGATGGCCTGTTAATGGTCGAGGACGGCATGGTCGTCGAGATAGGCATGGCGGAGAGCCTGTTGCCGTCACTGTCTCCTGAGGTCGAGGTCGTCCGCTACGAGGATGCCCTGATAACCCCGGGCTTCGTCGATACCCATATCCATTATCCGCAGGTGGGGATCATCGGCTCCTATGGCGCCCAGTTGCTGGACTGGCTGGAAACCTACACCTTTCCCTGCGAGGGACAGTTTGATGATTCCGGGCACGCCAATGCCCAGGCCGAGATCTTCCTCCGCGAACTGCTGAGAAACGGAACGACAACCGCCCTGGTATTCGGAACCGTCCACAAGCAGTCGGTGGATGCCTTTTTCGAGCAGGCGTCCAAGCTGAACCTGCGGATGATTGCGGGCAAGGTGCTGATGGACCGTTGCGCTCCGGACTACCTGGTGGACACGGCGGAATCCGGTTATGCGGACAGCAAGGAGCTTATTGAGCGTTGGCATGGAAAGGGCCGTTTGTCCTATGCGGTGACGCCCCGATTTGCACCGACGAGCTCCGATGATCAGCTCGAGCTTGCGGGCAAGCTCTTCAAGGAGTTTCCCGGCTTGTACATGCATACCCACATTTCCGAGAACCGGAAGGAGATTGAATGGGTTAAGGAGCTGTTTCCTGAGCGGGATGGTTACCTTGATGTATACGACCACCATGGCCTGATTGGTGAACGGTCAGTGTTTGCTCACGGTGTTCACCTGCATGACGACGAGTGCAGGCGTCTGGGCGATACTGGCTCAGCGGTTGCCTTTTGCCCGACGTCGAACCTTTTCCTTGGCAGTGGTTTGCTCGACCTGGCGCGCCTGGAGTCGCATGGAGTGCGTGTTGGCCTGGGCACGGATGTAGGGGCGGGTACCAGTTTTTCCCAGCTTCAAAGCCTTAACGAGGCGTACAAGGTGCTGCAACTGCAGGGGCAGAAACTGGATCCTTTCAAAGCCTTTTACCTCGCGACGCTGGGCGGAGCCCGGTCCCTCTACCTTGATGACAGGATTGGCAGCCTGAAGGCCGGAAAAGAGGCGGACTTTGTTGTGCTGGATTATGAGGCCACGCCGCTGATCAGTCACCGCCTGAAGCATTCCAAAAGTCTGGAGGAAACGCTGTTTGCCCTCATGATTCTTGGCGATGATCGCGTGGTGAAGGAAACCTTCAGCGCAGGCATGTCCGTTCACCGCCGATAGCGTGCTACTGGCGGGCTGCCCGTTGCCACGAATGGGCATGCCCACCCTCGGTCCAGAACCTTTCTGCCCTACCTCTTCGGGTCCTTCTTTTTTCTTGTGCACAATCGTTATAAGAATTTTGTTGCAATTGTTGTATACAAAAGCATAATCGGAATTGTGATTCCTGACCGACAAGTCAGGAAATGCCGATATGGGCAAATCAGCCATCACCTGCCTCAAGGGCTCTGCTCTGGGTGATAGAAAACAACAATGATGAGGAATACCTTGTGGAAAACATCGATCAGCAGAAGCGCTCGCTCGGAGCGTCAGAGAGAACGGACTGGCTCGAGCGCATTTTCAAGCTCCGCCAACATGGAAGCTCAGTCAAAATTGAGCTGATGGCAGGTCTGACCACGTTCGTCACAATGGCCTACATTATCTTCGTTAATCCCAATGTTATGGCTGCGGCCGGCCTTGATCATGGTGCTGCGTTCGTTGCCACCTGTCTGGGGGCGGCACTTGGCTGCCTGCTCATGGGGTTTTACGCCAACTGGCCGGTGGGACTGGCGCCGGGCATGGGGCTCAACGCGTTTTTTACCTACACCGTCGTTGGCGAAATGGGCTATACCTGGCAGGTTGCCCTCGGCGCGGTCTTCCTCTCCGGCATCCTGTTTATGATTATGAGCCTCTCGCGAATCCGCGAATGGCTACTTAACAGCATTCCGATGAGCCTGCGTTTTGCCATGGGGGCAGGGGTTGGCCTGTTTCTCGGGCTCATTGGACTGAAGACGGCGGGCATTGTCGTCGACAGCCCCGCGACGCTGGTAACGATGGGGTCTTTTGGTGAGCCTTCTACACTGCTGGCCGCCATCTGCTTTTTGCTGATCGCGGTGCTTAGTCACCGCAACGTGTTCGGCGCCATCCTGCTGAGCATGCTAGTGGTAACGGGGATCGGCTGGAGTATGGGGCTTGTGGAGTATAGTGGGGTTGTGTCACTCCCTCCCAGCCTGGCGCCAACCTGGCTGGCGATGGATATTGCGGGCGCGTTGAACGTGGGAATGATCAGCGTTGTGCTCGCGTTTCTCTTCGTGAACATGTTCGACACCGCGGGAACACTGATGGGGGTGGCTCATCGTGCAAACCTGGTTGACGAGAACGGCAAGATAGAAAACCTTTCCAGATCCCTTAAAGCGGACAGTACATCCAGTGTCCTGGGCTCTTTTGTGGGTTGCCCGCCGGTAACCAGCTATGTTGAAAGCGCTTCAGGCGTGGCCGCGGGTGGTCGCACTGGTCTGACGGCCGTCACTGTCGGCGTGCTATTCCTGCTGGCAACCTTCTTTGCACCTCTTGCGGGAATGATCCCGGCCTATGCGACCGCAGGCGCGCTGATATACGTCGCTATGTTGATGATGAGTGGAATGGCCCACATCGACTGGAAGGACATCACCGACACCATTCCGGCCATTATTACTGTGGTGATGATGCCGCTGACCTTCTCCATCGCCAATGGTATTGCGCTGGGCTTCGTTACCTATGCCACGTTGAAGCTGCTTACCGGGCAGAGGAAGAAGGTATCCGTCAGCCTGTATGTTCTCTGTGTCATCTTCATCGCCAAGTTCGCCTTCCTGTGACCGAAGGCGCCTGGTTGACCCAAACCCGAGGTTTTACCCCAAAACAACAACACGAGAGGTAGTAAAAATGAAAATGTTGCAAAAAATCCTGCTGGCGGCGTGCGTTTTCGCCGCGTTTGTTCCGGTTGTTCACGCTGAAAAATTTTTCGGCAGTTCCAGTGTGTCGCTGCTTTACAGCGATGACTATGAAATTTTTGGCTCTCAAAAAGAGTCCGCGACCGTGTTTACCTTTGAAAACGTGACCGCCCACAACTGGGGAGATACGTTCTTCTTCATTGACCGCTATCAGGTCCAGGGAGATTCCGGTAATGCTGACTCCACCTATGGGGAGCTCGCGCCCCGCATGAGCCTGAGTTGGCTGAGCGGCCAGGATCTGGGCTTCGGGCCGGTGAAAGACGTATATCTGGCTACCCAGTATGAGTTCGATGGCGGGGTAGAGGCGAACAACTACATGTATGGGCTTGGATTGGGCTGGGATATCCCTGGATTCCAGTACTTCAACACCAATGCCTACTATGTTGAAAACAATACCGCGTTCGACACGCCGGACGACTGGCAGTTGACGGTAACATGGGGTGTGCCGTTCGAGCTGGGCAGTGCGGCGTTTCTCTTTGACGGTTTTATCGACTATTCATCGGGGGTAAGCGGTGGTCAGAGTGCGGACTTGCACATCAACCCGCAGTTCAAACTCGACCTTGGTCATTTCACGGGAGAGGCTGGTGTGTTGTATGCCGGTATAGAGTACTCGTACTGGCGTAATAAATTCGGTAGCCCAAACATAGATACGGAGAACGCTGTTAGCGCACTGGTCAAGTTCCACTTCTGACCCGCGCTATCATCATCGGATCCATTGGGCCGCTGGTTTCAGCGGCCCAGCTGCCATCACATGACAGGAGAACTTTATGGGACGCCTTACCACACACGTACTGGATACTTCGCTGGGTCGCCCCGGAGAGGGTATTCGTATCGAGGTTTACCGACTGGAGGGTGAATCGCGCACCTTGCTGAAAGAAGTCACCACCAATGATGATGGCCGCTGCGATGCCCCGATTCTTGAGGGAGAGGCCTTTACCGAAGGCCAGTTCGAACTGGTCTTTCACGCTGGTGACTATCTCCGGCGCCAGGGCGTGGAAGCCGACGAACCGCGCTTTCTCGATGTTATTCCATTGCGTTTCGGCGTGGCTGACGCCTCCCAGCACTTTCATGTGCCCCTTCTACTTTCTCCCTATAGCTACTCCACCTACCGCGGTAGCTGAGTCGAGATGGTCAGCCATCTATACAACAGTGCGAACAAGAGAACAGGTTAATGGAAGCTTATATTCTGGATTTTGTGAATTTCATGTTGCGGTGGCTGCATGTGATTGCGGCGATTGCCTGGATTGGTGAGTCAATCTACTTCGTGATGCTGGATAACAGCCTCAAGCCGCCACAGAGCGAAGACTGCAAAAAGAAGGGGGTTTTTGGTGAGATGTGGGCCGTGCACGGGGGCGGTTTCTATCACAACCAAAAGTACGCCACCAGCCCGGGTACCTTGCCTGCTGACCTGCATTGGTCGTTCTGGAAATCGTACACCACCTGGCTGTCGGGTTTCGCGCTGTTCGTTATTCTCTACATGGTCAACCCAGGCTTCTATCTGGTGAACACCAATAGCAGTTGGCAGTGGGCTGCTGAGCTAAGAGGGTGGCAGGCCAACGTCGCGGCGGTGCTTTTCCTGGTGTTTGGGTGGGTTGTATACAATGAACTGTGTAAGCGTATAAGCCCCAATATGGAGCGGGACGGCATTCTGAGTATTGCGGTTGGGGTGCTGCTCGTCATTGTTGCCTATGTAAGCACGCAATTGTTTGCCGGCCGTGCTGCCTTCCTTCTGACCGGTGCTGTCATGGCGACAGCCATGTCCGCGAACGTTTTCTTCTGGATCATTCCGGGCCAGCGCCGCATGGTCGATGCCATGAAGGCGGGCGAGGAGCCCAACCCGATTGATGGCAAGCGCGGTAAACAACGCTCTGTCCACAATACTTACTTCACGCTTCCCGTCGTTCTGCTGATGATCAGTAATCACTACGCCTTCGCCTATACAGAGGCTCAGGCGTGGTTGGTCATGTCGCTGCTCATATTTGCCGGCGCCGTTATCCGCCAGTTCTTTGTACTGATGCACGCGGGCAAAACCCAACCTTCCTACCTTCTGGCCGGTGGTGTGCTGATTTTGCTGACGTTCTGGGTGGCCGCTCCCACGGGAGAGTCCCAGGTGGCAACGGCTCAGGCAAACCCCGAGCCCAATACGACGACGCATGAGACAAGTGAATCCCCCCTGGCTGCCAAGGTAGGTGCAACCATTGAACAGCACTGTGCGGGATGCCATTCGAAGCAACCTGAGAACCCGGCGTTTTCGGCTCCGCCTGCGGGATTTGCGTTTGACGCGGTTGACCAGATCCTCAGCCATCAGGCCAAGATCCAGGAGGTTGTGGCGAACGGATACATGCCGTTGGGCAACGCTACGAACATGACCAAAGAAGAGCGCGAAATCATCAAGAACTGGGGTGAATGAGTGTTGCGTTCATGTTGGATACAATATAGTATATTTAAGTATACAATACATATTGAGGGCGAGCTGGTACCAACGGCCTGCCAAACGGATTGGAAGAAGGAAGTTGCTTGATGAATCCGGCTAATCCAGACCATTACCCCCGAGACCTGATTGGTTACGGTTCTGAGCCTCCCCATGCAAATTGGCCTGGCCGGGCACGCATTGCCGTGCAGTTCGTTCTCAATTACGAGGAAGGTGCGGAGAACTGCGTCCTGCATGGCGATACGCATTCGGAGCAGTTCCTGTCCGAAATCGCCGGGGCCGAGGCCTACCCAAGCCGGCACATGAGCATGGAGTCAATCTATGAGTACGGCTCGCGGGCAGGGGTATGGCGGGTACTGAAGGAGTTTCAGCGCCGCGGCATGCCGCTGACGGTATTTGGCGTGGCGATGGCCCTTGAGCGGCACCCCGAGCTTGCCCATGCGTATAAAGAGCTGGGGCATGAGGTTGCCTGTCACGGTTGGCGCTGGATTCACTACCAGAATATTCCGGAAGGTATAGAGCGCGCGCACATGCGCCGGGCCATCGAGATCTTCGAGGCTTTATACGGTGAGAAACCGGCAGGGTGGTATACCGGTCGCGACAGCGAGAACACGCGCCGTCTGGTGCTGGACGAAGGCAGCTTTCTCTACGACAGCGATTACTACGGGGACGATCTGCCGTTCTGGACCCGTCAGTACGATAGCCAGGGCGAGATGCACAACCACCTGGTAGTGCCTTATGCCCTGGACACCAATGACATGCGCTTCGCTTCAGCGCAAGGCTTCGGTACCGGAGAGGACTTTTACCAGTATTTACGGGATGCCTTCGACGTGCTTTATGCCGAGGGTGAGGACGCGCCAAAAATGCTGTCCGTTGGTCTCCACTGTCGGCTGGTTGGCCGGCCGGGGCGCTTTCGGGCCCTGCAACGGTTCCTCGATCACATAGAAGCCCATGATCGTGTCTGGGTTACGAGACGTGTGGATATTGCTCGCCATTGGGCCGAGCACCACCACCCGCTCTCATCCAAGGAGCAGCAATGAGCAATCGATCTGTGAACAAACCTACGTATTACGCTCCCGCTGGCGGGCATCCACCTCAGACCCAGTTGTTGTCTGATCGTGCGGTTTTTACCGAAGCCTACGCCATCATTCCCAGGGGCGTGATGCGGGATATCGTCGCCAGCGCCTTGCCGCATTGGGAAAAAACCCGGCTCTGGGTGCTTTCACGCCCGCTGTCTGGATTCGCCGAAACGTTCTCCCAGTACATCATGGAGGTGTCCCCTGGGGGCGGCAGTTCGCGACCAGAGCTGGACGCTTGCGCGGAAGGGGTTCTGTTTGTGGTTGAAGGCGAGATGACCCTGACCATTGCCGGCCAACAACACCGGATGCAAGAGGGCGGCTATGCCTTTATCCCGCCGGGTGCGTCCTGGCAGTTGTTTAACGAGAGCGATGCGCCGCTGCGTTTTCACTGGGTGCGAAAAGCCTACGAGCATGTCGACGGTATTGATGTGCCTGAGGCCTTTGTCACCAATGAGACGGACAAAACGCCCACCGAGATGCCGGGAACTGAAGGGCGCTGGACGACAACACGCTTTGTTGATCCGCAGGACATTCGCCATGACATGCACGTCAATATTGTCAATTTCCAGCCCGGCGGAGTCATTCCATTTGCCGAGACCCACGTGATGGAACATGGCCTTTACGTGCTGGAAGGGAAGGCGGTTTATCACCTCAACCAGGATTGGGTTGAAGTGGAGGCGGGTGACTACATGTGGCTTCGCGCCTTCTGCCCACAAGCGTGCTATGCCGGTGGGCCGGGGCCTTTCCGTTACCTGCTTTACAAGGATGTGAACCGGCACATGAAACTCAGCGGATTCGGTTCGCGCTGAGCTGAGACGAGGACATTTTTATGCTGGAACTCAAAGCACAACCGCTGAGCCAGGAGGCATTCGCCGAGTTCGGGGATGTTATTGACCGGCGCACGGCTGACTCCTTTCCCATCAATGCGGGGCGCACCCAACGCCACCATGATCTGGCGAAAGTGGAACTGCTCGGTGATGAGGCACGGGTTCTGGTGAGTATTTTTGTCAGCCAGCCGGTGACGTTACCGCTGGAGCTGTCGTTCCTGGAGCGCCACCCGCAAGGCAGCCAGGCTTTTATGCCCCTGCACGAGGAGCGATTCCTGGTTGTTGTCGCACCCCCAGGCGACACGATCAACCCTGATGAAGTTCGCGCCTTTGTCACCGATGGTTTCCAGGGAGTGAATTACCGCGCGGGTACCTGGCACGCCGTGCAGTCGGTGTTGGATCGGGAAGGCGAATTCCTGGTTATCGATCGCGGCGGCTCGGGGAACAATTGCGACGAGTACGGAATGGAGGTGCGTGTGCTCCTCGGCCTATCTGACTGATCTACCGGCTGAATTTCCATTCAACCTTTACCGACGGTGCTCCTAAGTTTCAAGCGCCGGGACGAGCTTCGCCTCGAATACAAGAACAATCTTACTTCGGAGGAAACACCATGACTCGCATGACCGCAGCAGAAGCCGCTGTTCACGTTTTGAAGAAAGAAGGTATCGACATTGCCTTTGGAGTGCCCGGAGCGGCGATTAACCCGTTCTATTCCGCCATGCGCAAGGTTGGAGGAGTTGACCATGTCCTTGCGCGCCACGTGGAGGGGGCCTCTCATATGGCAGAGGGTTACACCCGCACAAAAGCAGGCAACATCGGTGTCTGCATCGGAACGTCAGGGCCTGCCGGCACCGACATGATCACCGGGCTGTACTCTGCCACGGGCGACTCCATACCCATTCTCTGCATCACTGGGCAGGCGCCGCGCAGCAAACTGCACAAGGAAGACTTCCAGGCGGTTAACATCCAGGCCATCGCCGGCCCGGTGACCAAATGGGCGGTTACCGTCCTTGAGCCGGCCCAAGTGCCGCGGGCGTTCCAGCAGGCGTTCCAGTTGATGCGCAGCTCCCGTCCTGGTCCCGTTCTGATTGACCTGCCCATCGATGTACAGATGAGCGAAATCGAATTTGATCCGGACACCTACGAATCGTTGCCTGCCTACAAGCCGTCGGCTTCACGGGCGCAGATCGAGAAAGCGCTGACCTTGCTGAACGAGGCTGACAAGCCCCTGCTGGTTGCCGGTGGCGGCGTTATCAACAGTGATGCGAGCGACCTTCTGGTTGAGTTTGCAGAGCTTACGGGTGTTCCCGTGGTTCCGACCTTGATGGGCTGGGGGACGATTCCCGATGACCATCCATTGATGGCCGGCATGGTGGGGCTCCAGACGTCCCATCGCTATGGCAACGCCACCATGCTCGCGTCCGACTTCGTGATGGGTATCGGTAACCGCTGGGCGAACCGGCACACCGGTAACATCGAGGCCTATACCAAGGACCGGAAGTTTGTTCATGTTGACATCGAGCCCACCCAGATCGGCCGTATCTTCGGGCCTGATTATGGGATTGTCTCTGATGCCAGGGCGGCGCTGGAACTCTTCATTACCGTGGCCAAGGAGTGGCGTGCTGAAGGCAAGCTCAAGGATCGCGGCGCCTGGGCCCAGAAATGCCAGGAGCGCAAGCAGACACTGCTGCGCAAGACTCACTTCGACGACGTGCCGGTCAAGCCGCAGCGCGTCTACGAAGAGATGAACAAAGTGTTCGGCAAGAATGTCCGGTACGTGACCGCCATTGGTCTGTCCCAGATCGCCGGAGCCCAGTTCCTGCACGTGTACAAGCCGCGGCACTGGATCAACTGCGGTCAGGCCGGGCCGTTGGGCTGGACCATTCCAGCTGCCCTGGGTGTATGCCGTGCCGATCCCGAGGCCGAGGTCGTCGCTCTCTCCGGGGACTACGACTTCCAGTTCATGGTTGAGGAGTTGGCTGCCGGGGCGCAGTTCAAGCTGCCCTACATCCATGTCCTCGTGAACAACTCGTATCTGGGGCTGATCCGTCAGGCGCAACGTGGTTTCGAAATGGACTACTGCGTGCAGCTGTCATTCGAGAACGTTAACTGCCCCGAGATAAACGACTATGGCGTTGATCACGTCTCGGTTGTCGAGGGCCTTGGTTGCAAGGCGTTGCGGGTCACCAAGCCTGATGACATTGGCCCGGCGTTTGTCCAGGCACGGCAACTGATGCACGAACACCGGGTACCGGTTGTGGTCGAGATCATCCTTGAGCGTGTGACCAACATTGCCATGGGGACCGACCTTGACGGTGTTAACGAGTTCGAAGCACTGGTAGAGAACGTCACCGATGCGCCGACCTCAATTGCCAGCCTGACCTAAGCAACGCAATCAATCGCCCCCGGCCTGTGGGAAAGCAACAGGTAGAGGGGGCGAAGACCCAAAAATGGACGAGTAGGAGACCCCAAAATGCCTAAGTTTGCAGCGAATCTAAGCATGCTGTTCACCGACTGTCTCTTATA
>CAJXOQ010000032.1 GCA_913057975.1 uncultured Marinobacter sp. | reverse complement strand
CGAGATAGGAGTCCGTCTCGTGGGCTCGGAGATGTGTATAAGAGACAGGATATGGTCCCGGCCCTCCAGGGTTTTTATGTTCCAGGTCATTGCAACAAGATCTCGCCAGAAGCCGTTTGCTTCAAACAGTTCCGCCGCCCTTCCAGGATCGCTCGACTGCAGTATCTCGCTGAACCCGTCAAGCCACTGCTGAACTCGTTGGGTGGGGGTGATTTGGGTTTCGGTCATCACGGTTCTCCAGATTTCCATTGTTTTTGTTGGCGGGGAGTCTTTGATCCCCGGTGCGTCGTTGAACACGCTAATAGGAACGGAGCAGATGACGTGCCACATCGGTCTCCAAGGGCTTTTTATTTTCCAGGTATCTGAAATAAAGGGGTTTCAGGGATTTTTGTGAAAGGAGGAGGGGGTGGCGGAGCCATGTGGCAGAAGGCCCTGGCATTACGGCTGTAATGCGATTGCCTGTAAATACGTTACAGGTGTAACGATCACTCAGGCACTAAAGGAGGATGTTGATGCCGGGTAATCCGGTATAGGCTGTCAGAACGACGAAGCAGTGTCTCGTCGTAAATGACAATAACTATATCAGAGCAATGCAGGAGCTTGGCATGACGATGCAACAGGCACAGCGGCGCCACATAGATACAATTCTAAGTTATACAGATGAAGGCGTGTGTGCGGCTTTATCTCCGGAGTCCGAACTGATTGGTCGCTCATGGAAGCGATGTATTGACGAGTACGGACTGGACCCGAGCCAGCCGCGTCGTGCCCGGATCGTGACTCAGCAAACCCTGAGGGAGCATCAGGACTCGGTCGATGAGTTTCTCAACGTGGCTCGGGCCGGCGTTGAGCAACTGTATATGAATATCGCAAAGCTGGGTTATGTGCTGTTGTTGACGGATCACCGAGGCATTACCGTGCAGTTTCTGGGGGATCGGCGTTTTGACCAACGTTTGCGTAAAGCCGGTTTGTACCTGGGGGCCGATTGGAGTGAGAAGTACGCGGGCACCTGTGCTGTGGGTACGTGTATTGAAGAGGGGCAGGCCCTGACATGTCACCGGGTCGACCATTTCGATGCAACCCACATAAGCTTGACCTGCACCTCGGCGCCCATTCTTGATCCGCTGGGCAACCTGCTTGCGGTACTCGATATTTCGGCCCTGGATTCGCCTGATCCACACAGCAGCCAGACGTTTGCACTGCACCTTACCCAACTCTACGCCCGCATGATTGAGGACGCCTATTTCCTCCGCCGTTATCGTAATCAGACGGTTTTCCGGTGTGATGCCTCGCGGGAGTTTGTGCAGGTAAATGGCCAGTATCTGTTCGCCATTGACGATGATGGGTGCGTGGAGGCCGCCAATACAGCCGGTCGTTCACTCATGTCGAGCCATGGAAACGGCAGCGATACCAAGCTGACCAGCCTGTTTGAATGCGAGTTAAGGGACATCTGGAGCATTCCTTACGATCAGGATGATCAGGTCAGGGCGTTCAAGCACAGCATCAGTGGCAATACCTTTTTTGCAGCATTGATCCAGCCGAGGATCAAGTCGACGGCTTCCGCACCTTCTGGCGCCCTGCCCACTGATGAGTCTGTGCCTGAACTGGATGCGCTGGCAGCGGATGATCCCGTCATGAGGCGAACTCTTGGCCTTGCCAAACGACTGAGGAACAGAGATGTCGGGCTGCTGGTGCTGGGTGAGACAGGCACCGGCAAGGAAGTGCTTGCCAGGGCAATACACCAGTCCAGCCACCGCTCCCGACGGGCGTTTGTTGCCGTCAACTGCGCAGCCATTCCCGAGTCACTGATCGAGAGCGAGCTTTTCGGGTATGTGGCGGGTGCGTTTACCGGTGCGCGGGCCAGGGGAATGCGGGGAATGATCCAGCAGGCGGATGGTGGGACATTATTCCTGGACGAAATCGGGGATATGCCCTTGCAGCTCCAGACCCGGTTGCTGCGGGTGCTGGCGGAAGGCGAAATTTTTCCAGTGGGCGCAGACAGTCCCGTGAAAGTGAACTGTCGCGTGATAGCTGCCACGCACCAGGACCTGGGCCAACTGATTGAACGTGGTGCGTTCCGCACTGACCTCTATTACCGGCTGAATGGGGCCACGCTGCGCTTGCCCCCCCTGGGAGAAAGGGCTGACCGCCAGCATGTGATTAACCGGGTACTCACACACCTGATCGACCAGGGACAGCTGCCTGATGTTCGAATCCGGGCAGATGCCATGAGTGCGCTGCTTGCCTACGACTGGCCGGGTAACATTCGTCAGCTTGTTAATGCACTGACATTTGCAGAGGCTACCTGTGACGATGGACAGGTCACGGCCAATGACCTGCCAGACGAGTGCTTGAGAGATCACGCGATCGCAGCAACAAGCGTTGAGCGGGATGTTGACCCCGACGAGAGCGATCCGTTGTTCGCGGTACTAAAGAAATACCGCTGGAACGTCTCTGAGGTCGCACGTCGTTATGGAGTGTCACGCCCGACTATCTATCGCTGGATGCAGCAGCAGGCGATTGAGCTGCCCAGGTTTCTTGGGAATGTGGTCGCAGATCCAGCAAACTCTCAGAACTCCAAGCAGATCTTGCCGAAGTGAGCCCCTGACTCTTCGTAGCGGAACGCATCCGCAATTTCCTCAAGGCTGAACGAGCGGTCAATCACCGGGTGCATGTCGTTGGCTTCAATGGCGCGAATCATTTCCTGCTGATGAGCCCTGCTGCCAACGATCAGGCCTTCGAGGCGTGCCTGCTTGGCCAACAATTTCAGGGTGGGAACATCGCCTGCGATACCGGTAAGAATGCCAATCAGCGAGATATGGCCGCCAATACTCACGGCGTCAATGGATTCCGGCAAGGTGCCGGGGCCGCCGACTTCGATAACGTGATTGGCGCCCTGGCCGTCGGTCAGCTCCAGCACTCGCTGGCCCCAGGCTGGTGTGGTTTTGTAGTTGATGGTGTCATCGGCGCCCAAGGCTTTCAGGCGCTCCAGTTTTGCGTCGGACGATGAGGTGGCAATGACCCGGGCGCCCATCATCTTGGCGAACTGCAGTGCAAAAATGGAGACGCCACCGGTGCCCAAGGTGAGCACTGTGTCGCCGGCTTTCAGGTTGCCGTTGACCACAAGTGCCCGCCATGCGGTAAGTCCGGCGGTGGTGAGGGTGGCCGCCTCTGCATGGCTGTAGCCCTTCGGGGCATGCGTGAAGCCTTGTGCTGAGCCGACCACCTGTTCCCTTGCGTAGCCGTCAACGCCGTCGCCCGGCGTGGTGCTGAAGTTATCAATCGGTGCCGGCCCGTCGATCCAGTGAGGAAAGAAGGTGGAGACCACATGGTCACCTACTGAAAACTCGCTCACGCCTGCACCAACCGCCTCTACCACGCCAGCCCCATCGGCCATTGGAATGCGGTTGTCATCGGCTGGGATGGCGCCGACAACCACCGCGTAGTCGTGATAGTTCAGTGAGTTGGCGTGAATCCGCACCCGGAGTTCGCCGGGGCCCGGTTCTCCGGGCTCGGCGCTCTCAATGATCCTGAGCTGGTTCAACCCGAATGGCTGGGAAATTGTTGCGAGCTTCATGATTCACTCTTTGTTGGTCAATGATATGTAATACGAGAGTTGTCCGGGCAAGATAAATCGGACCTATCGTATCTCGATAAAGGGAAGCCATCGCGCGGTTGTTTCAGTTTCGCCAATATCATACTCGCCGTAGGGTGGTGTCGAGAGGTCATCCGGTGGCCCGGCTATATAGTTGAGGTCGACGGCTTTTGCGACCCCAAGGATCTTGCCCTCTTTTACTTCCATGGCGTAATAAATGCCGTTCCAGAGGTTGGCGCCAAAGGCATTCAGAGCTTTGTGCATGAAAAGCAGGTCGTGTTCCAGCCAGCGCAGGTCGGAAGCGGATACGTGATTCGGGTGTTCGTAGGGGTAGGGGATAAAGCACCAGATTTCTTTGCCTTCCAGGCATTTCATCTCTTTCATCGAGAGGAAAAAATCCTTGAGTCGTTCGGTGTCGATATCCAGTGCATAGGTAATCGTTCCGTCCGATGCTTTTGAAAACTCGACATGGCCGAAGAAAAACTCAGAGTCGTCATTGCCTTGCAAATAGATGGTTTTTTTGCCGAGAGGAAACTCCTCGATTGCCTGAACCTGTGTGGCGATCAAGGAAGCAGCAAATAAACTGAGCAGGCAGGTAAACCGTACAGCGGATCGAATGCGCATGAAACTGAACATGACGAGGCCCTCGGGATGGGTGTTTTTTCAGTCTTCGTCAATGAGCAGAGTTGGGCAATGGTACTTGAGTACCGTTTATCGTTATTCATGTTGCGTGTATAGGCTCCCCCCGACTCCGAATGAGAGCCCATCTCTTCATATCTGTTTGTAGACCACCTCTGATAGCCGGCTGCGGTTGCCATCAGTATCCAGAGTGCGGATAGCAAAGTACCAGGTGCCCTCGGTGAGTTCGTCCACCAGCAACTCGTCGATAGAGGCGTCACCAATCGCCAGGCTTTGGTCCAGGTTTTCCTCGCTGTTGCCATAAACCACCTCAAAGCCGGCGATTTCGCCCATCGTCAGGCTGCCACCGTTTTCTCTGGTGAGCGGCGCGGTCCAGCTCAACAGAGCCGCATTGGCTGGAACGGTGTCTTCGGGGCTTGGCTTGGTGGCGGGCCGTTCGCTGGTCTCATTGTCTGTTCCGTTGTCGGCGATGCCGTCTCCAGTGCTGTTGTCGCCACTCGTATCGGGCTCTGAGGTGTCGGCAACGTTGGTGTTATCTTCGCTGTATACGTCTGCGATGGTTTTGAAGCGTTGCACATTGCGGTACTCGGTCACCACAAGCCTCTGGCTGATGACACTTGAATCTACCTGGGCCTGAAGCTCGGAAGCCTGCACGGCAGCGGCAGACACGAGGTCGGCCAGAGCAACGTTTCCACCGTCACCCATCAGGCTGATCTGGCCGGTCTCGGCGATCTGGGTTGCCACGTCGTTCAGGACATCGGAAATGTTGTTCCATTGGGCGTTATTGTTGACCAGAGCGAGGAAGGCCGCATTGGCGACTGCAACTTGCAGGGCATCGGCAGACACGCCGTTAAGCTCGTCCAGGCGGGTCAGGTCTGGCGGGTTGAGGTGAAGGGAACCCGCGGCCAGGCTAAACCAGTTTTCCACTTTTTCGTAGGCGCCAGAGAGTGCGTCGGGGGATAGCCCGTTTTCGCTGCGCTCAGCCAGTGCCACGGCCAGGTGAGTCAGTGGAGTGAGATTGACGGATTCCATGCGAAGATCACCGGCCCCGCGAAGGCTGAAATTATCGTCCAGTTTCATTGCGTTGCCAAAGGCAACCGGCTCGTCGCCGCTGCGCTCGCAGTGGGGAACGACATCGCAAATCATGCGGGTATTGCTGTCAGCTGTGAGTTCTACCAAAGCCCAGCTGTCGGCCTTTCCCCGCAATTGCCACACATAACTGCCATCGTCTGCCGTCAAAACCGGCTTTGCGGCTTGTTGTTGTGAAGCGTAGTAGCCGTCTTGGTCAGAAATTAGGCGGTTGGCGGTTACCAGGCCCTGTTGAATGACACCTTTCATCGCTGCGCCGGCGATCTCAACCGTTTCAACGGCAGGGCCTTGGGACTGTGGTGTCGTAGCATTGTCTGGGGAGGTTATGTCGAGACCGCAGCCCGAAAGCAGAACCACTACAGATAGAGTCAGCAGTCCATGCTTCGATAAATTCTTGCCGCAATTTGACATTTTTTGCACCCATTTATTGACGACTTCGAGCGAATCTTACAGCGGCAGTTTTTGGTGAGATGCGGCCTGGTTCAGGGTTTTTCGTGCGGATACCGTCAGGAAGTTGGCGCTTACAGAGCGATACATGGCGAGACTGAGCGTTACATCGTCTCGAGGTAGTTTTGATCTCTTAATTTGTTGTTATTTATGTTGTTTATACAAACGCTCGGGTCGCGGGGCGTGTTGATTGGGCGCGGTGCGGTTATTGGCGATTACAAATTTAAACGGTGAACGGCGCAGTATCTTTCAGAACAGGCCCATCTGTGGCCGAGTAGTGTCAAGGTGCAAGGCGTCCACCGTTGACACGTGTTCTCGCAGTAGCTCATTCCAAAGCGCGGCCAGGGAAAGGGCATCGCTCTTGTTCGGCATGTGCATGAAAATGAACGGATGTTTCCCTTCCTCAATCCAGGTGCCCGCCCGCTCAACCCAGGGCCTCAGGAACGGGCGGTTGGCCTCCAGGTCGGGGTGGCCGACAAAGCGAACCACCGGCGCCGCATCCACGGGAAGAAGGTGCACCGGAACCCGGGGCTTTTTGCGCTGGGCGTCACGGGTTTCCTCGCTATCCGGGGTTGCGGCAAAGAGGGCGCGGCTGTCCATGCACACCCGCGCAATGCGGCGCTCTCTCAAGCCGCGGTTCAGGGATTTCTCGGCGTCCCCCTTGTCAAAGAACGCCCTGTGGCGGACCTCAACGGTGCAGGTCAGGGGCGGGGGCAGGGCATCCATAAATCGCCAGAGGTTTTCCAGACGCTCTGGCCCGAAACTGGCGGGAAGTTGCAGAAGGATTGGGCCAAGCACATCGTTGAGTGGCGCGATTATCTCGAGAAAATCCGATACCTCGCGGCCAGCTCCGCTCAGTAGCCGGTCATGAGTGATCAGGCGTGGAAGCTTGAACAGGAAACGGAAGTCATCGGGCACCTGTGACCGCCACTGCCGGCACTGTTCCTGGCTGGGCGTGGCATAAAAAGTGGTGTTGCCCTCCACGCAGTTGAGGGCACTGCTGTAACGTGCCAGCGGGCTCTGACCGGGAGGGAGTCGGTCGTTCCAGTCGGGATGTTGCCACTGCGGGCAGCCAAGGAAATAGGGTTGTGCCATGGTCCCGTTTTACCACCGTTGATCAAGGGTCTGCTAAAAATTAGTCTCTGCATGTCACAAACATCAGGGCTGCCCCGTCTACCTTTGTAGAACCTTCGGGGACATGATGCCATCGCCGCCATGAACGTGGCTGACACCGGTGCTCCCAGCCAGGATTACGAGCAGGGGCGAACGCATTTCACCGAGAAGGAGTTCGTCTACCTGACGTTGCTGGTCGGAGCGATCAATATCTGGAACCCATTGCCATGAATGAACAGCCCGCGCATCAGTTTGATCACTGGCACCATGCCGGTCACCTGCCAGAGTTGCGTGTTTAGGGTGTCACACCGGCGCCACCCCAAAGAGCCACTGGTGAGCCCACAGTAACAGCACCGTGTAAACCGCAAGGCCGCCAACAACCGCTATGGCATCGTTCGCTTTGCTGGCCGGCAGGGTCGCAATCGGCCGCTGGGTTCTGCGTTTCAAGGAGATCCGATCCACCACGGCCCAGGCCAGGAAAGAGCCGAACAGCAACAGGTCGTGCAGCATCCCATTCGCGAGTAGGTGAGCCATAGCCCAGAGCTTGACCGCGACGAGCATTGGGTGGCCGAGTTTTGCCTTGATCTTGCCCGGAAAATAGGTGGCAAACAGTAAGGGAAAGACCGGAATCAGAAGGAGCATAGCCAGGTGCCGGAGCCAGCCTGGAGATGTGTAAATGACGGTCGGGTCGAGACGGGCAGCACCGTAACCCCAAACAATCAGAACCAGGCCGACCAGTGCGACCAGCGAGTAAAGCCCCTTGAACGCACCTCCGCCCAGGGAGTTATGCAGGCGATTGCGCAGCGGTTCGTTGACGATGGACAGAGAGTGCACGCCAAGAAATAGAATCAGCCCAACGATCATTGTTGCCATTTGTCGTAGCTCCTTGTTGTTTGATCAGGCGTGGTCGCGCCTGAACGGCTCGTTATCCAGAAATTCCCGACAGTATAGTTGGGCAAACCGGGACAGCACATTCTCAAGCGTTTATCATCCAAAGCCTGTTTCACTGGATTGATAAGGCGCCCATGAAGTTTCCGAAAGTCACCGTTGTATTGGTATCCGCAGCCCTGTTGTTTGTGTTGTGGGAGCAAACCCGGGAACGCCCACCGTCAGTGGATGCCAGCCGTTTTACAAATCTGACCGCGAATCCAGTTGAGCGTAGCGTTGCCATGGACTGGGTTGTTAAGCAGATCCCGGCGTTATGTGACGATACTATCGGCCAAAGCCGGGGTTCAGAGGCCCACTCCACCTGCGTCAACAAAAGCGAGGCCCGCACATCAACCTGCCGCCGTGGGATCTATGATCGGTTTCCCAGTGTGATCGCCTCGGAAGAGGTGTTCCGGGACCTGTCCATCACAGCGATGAACTGTCTGGTTCCCCGATCCGGACTCGTAGATTAGGAAATCGGTTTTTTTTAAACCTGCTCCGGGTTGCGCTAACATTGGGTGCAGGTGTCAAACAGTCCATCCTCGGTATCGGGGTGCACGATTATTTTGGCTGAGCCCGACAGGAGACGATGGATGCACAGACTTTCTGATCACGTTGACTGGCAGTATCTGTTTCGTGAGTACTGGCATCTCTACCGTTTTGGCTCCGCAGGTGGAAATCCAATCATTCGTTCACACCTCAAAGACGTCCGCAACAGGCTTAACGCAGAACTTGAAACCAATCCGCCCATGGAATTCGATCAGCCGGTCGAGCTACCTGTTTGCGCCTGGCTGGGGCGTGCGCTGGATCAGGGGCTAAGTGAGCGCACCGCGCCCGTGGTGAGGGCCTTGATGCGGGTTTCCGATCAACTGACCTGGCGCTATGGTTATGAGCGCATGCACAAAAGCCTGGCCCGCAAGTACGCGTACGCGGAACTGATGGGCCCCAATGGCCCGGCAATCAGCAGAAACGTCATTTTGGGGCTGGTATTGTTTGGGCCTCGCTGCACCTATCCCGAGCACAGCCATGATGGCATCAGCGAATCCTATATCTGTCTGAGTGGATCGGTTTCAGACAGCAACTACAGTGTATTCACACCCGGGGCTTTGTTCTTTAACCCTCCGGAGAAAGCCCACCGAATGACGACGGGGGACTTTGAGCCAACGTTACTGGCCTATGCCTGGACGGGGACAGAAGAAAAACTGGCGCATCAGGAGATGAACTTCTCCGGAAAGAGGCGTTGAGCAGGTTCAGGCCTCACCTGTTGCAGAGCAAGGTCCATACGAAGCCGTGTCACGCGCTCAGAAATAGATTGTCAAACGACCATTCATTCGTGCTTCGTTGTCCTTGTAGCGCGAGCTGACCGTCAACGGCTTGCCGTATTCGAGGAACCCTGAATAGCCATCACCACTGACTCTCAGGCCGATACCGGCAGCGGCGGCGGATTCCCTGTCGCTGGTGTTGTTTTCATGAATAGCGGCGAGGGAGTAATAGATGAAGGGGGTCAGGCGACTTGGTAACCACGGACCGCCATTGAATTGGCGTCGGAATTCAACGTTGCCGCCCAATCCAGAATCACCAGCAAACTCGCCGGGCTCATAAGCCCGAGAGAAACGGCTGCCGCCGATGGTGAAACGTTGGGAGGATGGTACGTTGTCCGGCGAATACTGCCCTTCAATATCGGCACGCAACAAGAGACCGGCTGGCAATCCCTGCCATAAGGTGTATTCCGAGCGGACGATCTGGAACGAAGGGTCAACGATGTCTCCGGCCTGGGTTCCGTTCCTGCTAGCACCTAAGGCATCGAAACCGAAACGGCCACTGAGTTTGATTCTGTGTACTCTGTCGGATCCGGGAGTAAGCGTTTGAACACCAACGTCGAGCATGCGTAGATGTTCGTCCAATTCGTGAACGCCCTGAGTGGTGCGAGTAAACTCTCTTGCAATCAGGCTGCCGTAAAGTTCCGCGTTTTGCCGGGTGCCCGGAATCAGCATATACGACCATCGGGACTGATATTGCCGGAAGCGGTAGACAGTGTCCGGTCCGCCGGTGTCGGGCTCAAGAATAGCCCGCCCAACTTTGGCCTTCAGCAAAAGGCTGTTGCGCGGGGTGATCGCAAACTCCACATTCCCACCTCCAACTCGATAACCATCCGAGTTCAGGGTATGCAATCCGTTTATGCCAAGGCTTTTGACGTGGCTCATCGGGTTTGACACGGATATCTGGCCAAACACCAGGTGTCGACCCAGCCGGCGGTCTCCCTCTGAGCTATAGGCAATGGCCCCTTCGATCTGCGGGCGCAAGGTCAGAATCAGACGGAAGCCGGCCTGCGGACCTGATGCCAAGTCGTACGTAAGGTCGATGTTATGCACCTGGCTCAGTGACCTGAGCGTCCTCTCGATCAGCGACCTCGACATTGGGCGGCGTTGCTTTAGCGGTGCAAGGGACCGATTTATCAGGCTTGCCTCTTGTGCACTGGCATTGGTGAGTTCGATATGACTCAGCTCCGGCTCAATAACGGTCACCTTTACAACGCCAGCAACAGAAGGATGCGCAGAGACGGTAACGGCGGGCTCAAGAAATCCGCTATCCCGATACAGAGCCTGGGTACGGGTGGAAAGGCTGGCGTTGGTCTTGGGCTGGAGCGTACGGCCGACGACTGGCTCATAAACGAGGCTCAGCTGCTCTGGACCGAAGACGGTGACTCCCTCAAAAACGACAGCTCCGATGATAGAACCTGGCTGGGAGTTGGCGAGTACGCTGACAGGAATCGCGGTATGTACAATAAGTATACAAATAAGAACACAAAGTCTCACCACGCTGCCCACTTTTTGGTTATGTTGGAAATGTAGACTAGATGCTTTGGAAACGTTCCTCCGTAACATTTTGTGCAGGAATGGTGACGAAGCGCAGCGCCAGGGGCAGGACGGAGTAGGTCGTACAATGGACATTACACAGTGGCGGTTTGACGGATTGCGCATTGTCACTTCGGTGGTATTTCTGATGTTGATGTCCAGCGCGCTGGCAGCCGATCCGGTGACGGTCGAAACCGTCGAAGGCACCGTCCAGTATCGGCACGATGATACCCGGAATTGGCAGTTAGCCTCCGCGGGCGTAACGCTACCCATTCCGGTTGAGTTCAAGACAGGCGCTGACGCTGCAGCCCGAGTCTTTCAGTCAGATACATCCTTCGATATCAGCGCCAATAGTCACCTTACCCTGACCAATGACGACGATGATCAGAACGGGTTGGTAACGCGGATCAAACAATGGCTGGGCACCGTGTTTTACGAAGTGGAGCGCCAGCCAGACACCTTCAGTGTGGAGACTCCGTTTCTTGTGGCCACAGTGAAGGGTACGCAATTCACTATTGTTGTTACTGAAACTTCGTCCTTGGTCACTCTCAGTGAAGGAAAACTCGAGGTTGTTGATCTGAAAACCGGTGAGACCCGGCTCCTGAATCCTGGTGACATTGCCAGCGTAAATGGTGAGCAGGCGGGTATCGACTTTTTGCAACAGGCACCGGACGCGCTGACCGCTGAAGAGCAGCAGTTGGCGCTGGATATTGCCTCGGTGGATACCGATCTGGATTTCGAGAACTACGCTGCTGATACTGTCGTTGACCTGCTGGGGGATGACCTCCACGCCAGTCTTGCCCTCAATCTTGATACTGGACTGGGGGGCAGTGTTGGGGCTGTTGTAGGGGCAGACCTGGGCGATGCTCTGAGTGTCAATGTGGGTGCAGACGTTGGTGATGATTTGGGCGTCGATATCGGAGCGGATCTTGGTGATGAACTGGGTGTTGATATCGGTGCCGATCTTGGCGATGAATTGGGTGTTGATATCGGCGCCGATCTTGGTGATGAGTTGGGAGCCGATATTGGTGCCGATCTCGGCGACGGCATAGGGGTAGATGTCGGTCTTGATATCGGCTCAGACATCGGTGCAGATATTGACCTGGATCTTGGGAGCGATATCGGTGTCGATTCTGGTATCGACTTGGGACTTGGAGGTTTGGGCGAACCTCTTGGCCTGTAGTTGGACGTGAACGCTCTGACTGGAATGGACCATTGAAAATATCAACGCCGGCTTTGGGGCGCATACGCAAACAAATGTTGGCGGCACTGGCGGCTGGTGCGCTGATGTTCATGCTCGTTGTCTCCGGGGCGATCGATGATATCGACCGCCAACTCCGGGATCTTTACGTTGGATTTCTGGCTGAGCCGGTGACAACCAACCTGGTCATTGTTGAGGTTGATTCTGCCAGCATTGAAGCCGTTGGTCGCTGGCCCTGGCCCAGATCCCTTTACTCCCAGGCGATTACCAGGCTCGAATCGGCTGGTATCAACTCATTGATGATTGATGTCGACTTCAGCTCTCGCTCCTCCCCACAAAGTGATACCGAACTGGCTCAGGCACTCGCGTCCATTGCGCAGCAAACGCAGGTCTATCTACCCGCTTTTGTGCAATACCGATCTGCGACAAGCAAGGAGTTGATGCTGCGCAAGCCGCTGCCAGAATTCGCTGACTCGGCTCGACTGGTTTCGGTAAACATGCACCCGGAGCGGGATGGTCTTGTTCGGGCACTCAGCGTCGGTTTTACGTGGCAAAGCCAGACCTTTCCTGGGGCCTGGAATGCCATGTCGCCAAAAGAAGATCGTGCCACCTGGATTGATTTCAGTCTGTTGCCAGAGTCGTTCGATTACATCAGTTTTAACGACTTGATTGAAGGCCGAATTGACAATAGTCGGCTGCAGGGCAAAGACGTCTTTCTCGGTGCCACCGCCATTGAACTGGGTGACATCCTGGCTGTACCTGTTCATCGAAGTCTGCCAGGAGTGGTCATTCAGGCGCTTGGGACTGAAACTCAGAATCGTGGTGGTCTTTACCAGCTCAGTTCGGGAATTGCTGGGGTATTCGCTGCTGCTTTCTGGCTGATGGCGGCGCTGGTGTTTCCAAGATTATCCTGGTTTCAGGGGTTGAAGTGGTTGAGCTGCATTGTTGTCATCCTTCCGCTTGTCGCTGTGCTTTCATACCTGCACCTGAACCTGATTCTGAATACTGTTACACCATTGCTAACGGCCGCTCTGGTGTACATGACGATCAATCTGGCAAGGCTGGACACCGTCACTCTTGAACATTTGTGGTTGCAAATCACTCTGCGTGACAGTGAAGCCGTTCATAACCGCATCCTCGAAACGGCCAATGACAGCATTTTGTGCGTTGATCCGGCCGGCCAGATTATTCGTGCAAATCCCGCCATGCAGAGTTTGAGCCGAGCACGTGGATCATCACTTGTCGGTACGCCGGTCTCTCAGTGGCTACCGGATATTGAAGCCGAACTTATAGCGCTCAGCGGCAAACCTTTTGATACCGTTCTTTTGGATAGTTGTGGGCAGACGATCCCGGTGGAAGCGACCATCAGTACGGTCGATCTTTCTGTCGAGCCTGTTTATACCATCGTTCTCAGGGATTTGACCGAACGGGTTGCGCGCGAAACGGAGCTGGAGTACCAGGCTACCCACGACCTGTTGACCGGTTTGCTGAATCGTACAGCACTATTCAACCGGATCGATCGTGACCTGGTTATGACCAACAATGGCACGGTGCTGTCTCTGAATCTCGATTACTTTCATGAAGTGAATGATACCTACGGTCACGATATTGGTGATTTTTTGCTTGGGGTTATCGCGGAGCGTCTGGTCCGCGTACTTGAGGAGGAGTACCCGAAAGGCTGTGTCGCCCGGGTGGGTGGTGATGGATTTGCACTTTGGCTGCCAGGCGTCAGCTTTGTTCCGGAGGCACGCATTTTTTGTCAGCGGCTTTTGGCCTGCGTTGAAGAGCCCGTTTCCATGAACACCGCTGCTGAGGTGGATTTGCAGGTGTTCTGCACGATTGGTGCTGCCGAGGTTGCTAGCGAGACTAAGGCCGCGGTCGATGACCCTGAGTCTGGAGCCACCACGGCAGAAGGATTGCTGCGCAACGCGGCCGATGCGCTCAGGCTTGCCAAAGGGAACGGAATAGCGGTGCATCTGTATAGCGCTGCTGACCGTCAGGCGGCAGGCCAGCGACTGAAGCTGGTGCCGGCTATACACGCACTGATTGAGGCCGATGGCTTCAATTTGGTTTACCAGCCGAAACTGGACCTCAAAACCGGTGAGGCCTTTGGTTGTGAAGCACTGCTGCGTTGGCCTCAGAACCATAGCACCATTGTTCCGGTCAATGTTCTGATCGAGGTTGCTGAGAATTCAAGGCAGATCGGCCCGCTTACCTTCTGGGTGGTAAAGGCGATATTGCGACAGGAGACAGACTGGCAGGCACGTGGACTACCGCGGCATATTGCGATCAACGTTTCTGCACGACTTTTACATGACTCGGGTTTCATCAACTCACTGAATAAGCTGTTGCAGTCATCGTTGGGGTATTTTGAGTTTGAATTCGAAATCACGGAAACGGCCCTGATGGATTCCCGTGATCGCGCCATTCGTTTATCTGCGGAACTTCTGGCAAGCGGGGGCACGCTGGCGATTGACGATTTTGGCACCGGTTATTCGTCGCTCGCCTATCTGAAGGATCTGAATGCCTCCGTGTTGAAGATTGACCGTTCCTTTGTCACCGACATCGAGAAGAATCGGGATAATCAGGCGATCGTTCGGTCGACCATCAAGATGGCTCATGAGCTGGGAATGAAGGTTGTTGCAGAAGGCATTGAAACGGAACAGGATGAGATTTATCTGAAGTCTTTGGGGTGTGACGTCGGGCAGGGCTATTACTACGCTAGGCCCCTGAGTGTTGCGGATCTGGAACAGTGGCACCACAGTTATCGGAAGAAGCTCCTCTACACGTCCGCCTGCGTTACCGAGAGCACCTGAACGTTCGCAGCTGTTGGTTACTTGGGTAGATCAGTGAGAACTGTCCGCATCCTAGAGCTTGACCATGACCGGTATTGTGATTATCGATAGGATTTGGTCCACCATAGCACCACGGCACATTCCCCCAAGAGCAACGGGCCTTGGATGTATTCTTCTCGTATTGGGTGTAACGCTCTTCTGTCAGTCTGTGAGGGCCCAACAAACCATCGGCGGTTGTATTGTCAGTGCCGTTCAAGCGGAGTCGATTGATCTTGATCAGCCTCGTGACCAAGTGGCCCGCCAGTCAGATCTAATGATTCCACAGGGCGCCCGTATTGGGTGGGTCCGTATCGTTCGTCGCCCAATCTTTGATACCAGCGATCCTGAACAGGACAACTTTTTGTACCGGACCCTGAATGCACTTAACACGCCGACCTGGGAATCCGCCCTGCGTGCCCAACTGGTGTTTGACGAAGGTGACGTTTACCAACCGGGTACGCTGGACGAATCCGAACGTATACTGCGGCAGAGTGAATACCTGACGGCCGCGTGGATCGGTGTTACCCGCGTTTGCGGGAATGAGCTGGAGGTCACTGTCCTTGCGCGTGACACCTGGACGCTACTGCCGAGCGTTGGTGCCTCCAGGACGGGGGGCGAGAACAAAACCAACACCGGCCTTTCTGATCCGAATTTCCTGGGTTCCGGTAAGAGCGTGGGGATTTCCCACAAAAAAGATGCCGACCGCAGCGAGACCAGTGTCGATTTTGATGATCCTAACGTGCTTGGCTCCCATTGGCAGGCAGGGCTTTCCTACGATAAACGCAGCGATGGACGCGGTCGCAGTGCCTACCTTGAGCGACCATTCTACAGTGAACGGGCTGAGTGGCGATTTGGCCTGAGTGGCGAGGACGACGTTCGCGAACAATCCCGCTATGTGGGGGCGGAGGCAATTGCGGACTATCGGCAAGACCGCGACTTTGCCAGTGTTGATGTTGGCTGGCGACTGGCGGAACGTAATGGACGCCAGTTAAGACTGCTCGCCGGCTTTCGATACGATGCTCGCGAGTTCGAGCGCTTACCGGACGAACCCAATCTGGACCTGCTGCCCGAAGATCGTACCCTGAGCTACCCATGGATCGGATTTGACTACCGAGAAAATTACTTTCGGGAGATGACCAATCTGACCCGCTTGCAGCGCGTCGAGGACGTACGGGACGGGTTCGAGTGGCGCACTGAGCTGGGATACTCCTCACCGGGAATGGGGGCGACGGAAGACCGTGCCGTACTGAATATCGACTTCCGGGATGCGCTTCTGGTCAGCGACACCAACTATGCCAGTTACGGGCTCAGTCAGAGCGGTACCTGGCGATTCGATCAGGCCCGTTTTGAGAACCTGATCGGAACTCTGAACCTGGAATACTTTCACGGCGGGTCGGTGGACTGGAACAGTTGGTACACCAATCTGTCTTTCACGGTGGCGCATAACTTGACCGTGGATCAGCACCTACTTATTGGCGGTGACGACGGCCTTCGTGGTTATCCGAGCAACTATCAGCAGGGCAACCGGAGAGCGTTGTGGACACTGGAGCGCCGCTACTTTCCCGACTGGCACCCCTTCGAGCTGTTTCGCGTGGGAGGTGTTCTGTTCACTGATATAGGCAGAGCCTGGTTTGATGATGGTCGCAATAACGGACCCGATGACGGCGTACTGACAGATGTGGGTTTTGGCCTCAGGTTGGCTTCAAGCCGGATAGAAGTACAGCGAATGCTGCACCTGGACTTTGCCTTCCCGCTGGCGGGAGGCGACAGCGTTGATCAGGTGCAGGTGCTATTACGGGGGCGGTCGCGGTTCTAGACCGATAGTCATGTTGCCTGTGGGCAGCGATTGGTGAAAACGATCTGATTCTAAAGTGAGGTAGTGCTAAAGACTCATAGAAACGGCTTCTTCGTCTCATAGACTGCACGAGCCATATCGAATACGCTCGTGCTTTAGAACCAAACGCCGGACGCTGGAGAACACCAATGACCTCAGCATCAACAACGCTCAGAGAGCTGAACGGCCTTAGCCTGGCCCCATCAAGTCTTTCCGAATCCGCTCTGATCATGATCGACTACCAGAATACATACCTTGAAGGCGTCATGAAGCTTGAGGGGGCTGACAAAGCCATGGAAGAGGGCCGGAAACTTCTGGAACTGGCCCGCGGCGAAGGTATCCCGGTGTTTCATATTCGCCACGATGCTGGCCCAGGCTCACCCTATGACGTTAGTGCTCGCATTGGCGCCATTGCTGACGCGGTTGCGCCGAAAGACGGCGAGCCGGTTATTACCAAAAACTTTCCAAATTCGTTTGTGCAAACCGATCTGGATGAACAGCTCAAAGCTAAGGGTATTAAAAACCTCATCCTTGCAGGGTTTATGACGCACATGTGCATCAACTCAACCGCCCATGGTGGGTTCAACCTGGGGTATGCACCTACCGTGGTCGCCAGTGCAACGGCCACCCGCTCCCTGAACGCGGCAAATGGCAAGGTACTGTCCGCTCAGGAAGTGCATGACGGCGCATTGGCTTCAACGAGGGATCTTTACGCCGCAGTTGTGGACAAGATAACGGATTTACCTGCTTGATTGATCAATGGCTGGGCGCTTGGTGAGTTAGCGAAACACTTGAACGCCCAGCTCTTACTCAGTAGGAGGAGCCACCGGCACAACCAATTGTGCCGGTGGCTATCGACTACTGCACTCGCTCAATTTGCACCCGCGCAATAGGGTTATCCCAGCGCTGATTGTCTCCCAGTGTAGAGGTATTCAGTCCATCGTCCTGGGTAATGACTCCGGGGTGACCGTAAACGGCATTTCTAACATCGTCCCTATCGGCGTTGAAACCCTCGGCCAGTCCACTGGCAGCAGGACCGGGCACGGTGTCAGCGGATTCGGTATTGGCTTCGGTGCCGGCGTCGTAGCTGATTGCGAGATGCGTCTCACTCTGGCCAACGGCCAGCCCGCTTATGTCAATGGCATTAACAATTGCAAAGGCATCATTGGTATTGACGGGCATTGACGCCCAGGTCAGCCGAAGTCCGCTTTGCGAACCGGCGCTGGCCGTAGCCGTGATTTGCGCAGTGGCGCCCGGAACGATGGCGCCCTGACCGGATACCGCAGCAAGCACGTTGCTGTCGGTATCAGCGGCTGCGATGAAATCACTGTTGTCGCCGGCCTCTGCCAGGGTTTCCAGCCCCACTGAGGCGCTTTCCCCGAGAGTAAAGGCTTGCCAGCCAGTGGTGTGAATGACAACGGCGGCCGGTGACAGCGGCTGCCCGGCAGTAAGATTGGTGATGGTTACCTGGAAGCGAAACTCCCGGGAACTGGTTAGTGTGTCGTCGTCGCTGTCTGAATGGCAGCCTGCCAACAACACCGCCAGTGGCACGAGTACAAGCATGTGTTTATGAACAACCATGGGGCACCTCCGGGCTATTTCACCGTTACGGTGACGCGGGTCACGGGGTTTAACCACCGATGCAGCGTGCTGACAATGTCACTGATGCCGCCGGTAGTATCGGTATCGCCCAGGTTTCCGCGATGAATGTGAACGTAGCCTTCCGCATTACTCGCGGCCCCTGTGCCGTTAGTTCCAAGAACAGGATCAAGCGGCGGTGGTACGGGCATCCCAGCCTGGCCGGGAGCGCCGCTGCCACGTAACTCATCATTGGCTTCGGTGCCGGCGTCGTAGGCGTTCAGGTTGTAGGTGTAAGTGCCGGGTTGGGTGGGCACTGTCAGGCTGTTGAGGGCCAGAAAGCCATCGTTGGTGGGCAGCAGCATGGCCACGATGGAAAGCTGTGTGTTGGCTGTGGCGTTGTTAGTATTGACGATTGCTGTCGTGGTCTCTCCCGGCGCTAACAATCCCGCAGCGGGATTGGCAACCGTCGTGGCACCCGCTGAGTCCAGGGCGGTAACCAGCGGCATAATGTCACCACCTTCTGCCATGGCCTGTAGTTCGCTGGAAGCCGCTTCGCCAGCGTCGAAAAGCTTCATGTTTGGAGGGTGGGCCGTGACGAGCAGGGGTGTGTAGTAGAGCCCCCGAGTCGGGTTGTGAATTTCTACGTCGAATTCAGCCGCCTGCACTAATAAGGGTGCAGCCGCCAGCGTTAGTGTAAGGATGACACGTTTCATTGTTGGACTCCTCTGAAAGGGTTGGACGTGCCTATCCAGTGTCGCCAAAGCTGGCGGGGGCGTTCATCACAAAAGAGTCACCGTTTAGTCACCATTTTTGGCGGCGTGCGCTACTTGGCCGGTCACTATTAGGAGCGGAAGGGTTCTCTACGGCACAATACCTTTGGAACGCTTCTCTGAACCTGCCATGGGCCCCGAAAACACGTGCTGACTCTGGACGAACAAACTGCGCAACGAATTGTCGACCGCACAATGCAAGCGATTGGCTGGTCCGTCAACGTGATGACGCCGGACGGTATTATTATCGCGTCCGGCGAGCCTCGCCGGGTCGGTGATCACCATGAAGCTGCGAAGCTTGTCGCCAGCAGTGGGCATCCACTGATCATTGATGACTCTCGCTCCGGCGCGTACTCGGGAACCCGTCCGGGTGTAAATCTGCCCGTCACCGTTGGCGGGGAGATGGCGGCTGTTGTTGGTATATCCGGTGCGCCTGAAGAGGTCTCCCAGTACGCGGATCTGGTTCGTATTACCGCTGAGCTAATGCTCGAGCAGGCGGCATTGCTGGAAGCAGGGCAGCATCGACGCCGACAGATTGAAGACGTGCTGCTGGCGGCGTGTGAAGGCAAAACCGTGCCGGAAATCTGGTTCGAGCAGTTGGGTATTGAAGCTGATTGTCCGAGGATAGGACTGATACTCGAAGCAACAACCCAGGTTGCGGTGGAGCAGGTGCTTGTGCCGTTGGCACCCTATCTCGAGCAGCATCATCGAGCAGCGCTTGCCGTTCGCCTGTCGCCAAGGCAGCTCCTGATTTTCGCGGAAACCGGGCCAGGCCAGTCTGAGTTCAAAAACCTGCTGGCAACCTTGGCTGCCCGTGGCAAAGACGACGTCATTCTTGCGACAGGAAAATCATTCACCAGGAACTTCGTAGCCGGTTATCAGTCCGCTACCGCGACGCTGGAAGTGGGGCGCAGGAGAAAACCGGGAGCGAGCATTCTCCGCTATGAAGAGCTTCGAATCCCGGCGCTCTGGCAGAGTCTTGCGCCACACTGGCAGCAAGCTGAACTGCAGGCGCTGATTGAACCCCTTGTTGAGCATCGGCAGGGAGAACTCTATCTCAAGACGCTGTCACGCTACATTGACTGTGACGGCGAAATAAAGCGGTGTGCTGATCAGCTAAACATCCACCCCAATACGGTGCGTTATCGACTGCAGAAAATCGAAGCGCTCACCAGGCTGTCTCCGTTTGTGCTCCGGGATTTGCTGGTGCTCCAGTTCGCCCTGGAAACACGTTAGAAAAATTGTTCAAGTCCACAATTTAATGTACTAAATTAGCAAAAAAATTGTTCTCGTCGCTAACGACCAGGGTGCTGTCAACTTTTAAACTAGCTGCCGAGGAATGCCGTCCCCTACGCATAGAAAACAATACTGAACGGAGAGTATGAATGCATCTGGTCCTGATTCTGCTGGTATTGATCGTTTTTATCGTATTTGCCACCAGCAAGCTCAAGCTGAACCCCTTCATTACCCTGTTACTGGCCTCTTTCCTGGCCGCATTTGCTTTTGGCCTGCCAATCGACACCATCGAGAGTACCATCAGGTCGGGTTTCGGCGGCATTCTGGGATACATCGGTTTGGTGATCGTTTTAGGCACCATCATCGGTGTCATACTTGAGCGCACCGGTGCAGCCATTGTCATGGCGGAGAGTATCGTCAAAATGCTGGGCCAGCGTTTCCCGACGCTGACGATGTCGTTGGTTGGCTTTATTGTGTCCATTCCGGTGTTTTGCGACTCGGGTTTCGTGATCCTGAACAGCCTTAAACGATCCATGGCGCGGAAGCTCAGTGTGTCACCGGTAGCCATGACGGTGGCCCTCTCCACAGGGCTGTTTGCAACCCACACTCTGGTTCCACCCACGCCAGGCCCCATCGCGGCAGCCGGCAATCTGGGGCTGGAAGACAACCTGGGGCTGGTTATTGCCGTTGGCTTTGTGTTTGCTTTGATTGCCGCGCTGGCAGGCCTGTTCTGGGCGAGCAGGAGCCGGAATCTGGGCAGCACAGAGCTTGAGCTGGCAGAAGAGGCGTTTGAGGAGGCCAGAGAGCACTATGGTGAGCTGCCGACTCCCTGGGCTGCATTTGCACCGATCTTTGTCCCGATACTATTGATTTGTATGGGGTCGGTTGCGAGCTATCCGACGGCTCCGCTCGGAGAGGGAGCTCTGTACGAGACGCTGAATTTCCTTGGTAAGCCTCTGAACGCATTGATGATTGGCCTTGGCTTCGCGTTGATGCTTATTCAGGGCAAGCAAAAGCTGGATGAATTCGCCCGTCATACGCAAAAGGGCCTGGAGGTATCTGCTCCCATTATCCTGATCACCGGTGCGGGCGGGGCCTTTGGCAGTGTGCTGGCTGAAACGGCATTGGGGGATTATCTTGGAGATACGCTCTCGACACTCGGGTTGGGTGTCATCATGCCGTTCCTTGTCGCCGCCGCGCTGAAATCCGCACAGGGCTCTTCAACCGTTGCGCTGGTCACGACGTCGGCGCTTGTGGCGCCCCTGATGACGCAACTGGGGCTGGACTCGGAATTCGGTCGCGTGTTGACGGTGATGGCCATCGGTGCTGGCGCCATGACGGTTTCCCACGCCAACGACAGTTATTTCTGGGTGGTTTCCCAGTTCAGCAAGATGGATGTGGCTACGGCCTATAAGTCCCATACCACGGCAACACTGATTATGGGGCTGGTCACGATTTCGATGGTTTGGCTGACCTCACTGGTAGCACTGTAATATGCGGATCCTCATCGCGCCCGACTCATTCAAGGAGTGTCTGCCTGCCAAGGAGGTGGCGGCTGCGATTGCGCGCGGTTGGAGTCGGGGGGCGCCGACGGATGAGGTGGTGCAGGTTCCGCTCGCCGATGGCGGTGAGGGAACCACGGTGGCCCTGGTTGAGTCGCAAAACGGGACGCTGCATTGCGCTGACGTAACAGGGCCACTGGGTGATCCAGTAACGGCGCAGTATGGTCTGGTCGCCGACGGCCGCACTGTTGTTGTCGAAGTGGCGGAAGGCAGTGGGTTGCACCATGTGCCTGCCGGCCGAAGGGATGCCATGAAGGCAACCAGCCGGGGGACGGGAGAGCTCATCAAGGCCGCCATGAAGCATAGACCGGACACCCTGGTGATGTGTCTGGGTGGCAGCGCAACAACCGATGGTGGAGCTGGCATTCTTCAGGCTCTTGGCGCCCGGTTGCTGGACTCCCATGGTCAGGAGATTCCGTCAGGGGGCGCCGGCCTGGCTTTGTTGTCGAGTCTCGACGTGTCCCCCGCCGTTAAAGCACTGGAGAACACTCGCCTGGTTGTCGCCTGTGATGTCAGCAACCCTCTGAACGGCGCCGATGGCGCCGCAGCCGTGTTTGGCCCCCAGAAAGGGGCCACTCCTGCACAGGTGGCCGAACTGGACCGTAACCTGAGCCGGTTTGCGGACATTGCGGGCAAGTCCGGGTACGACATACGTTCGTTCCCGGGCAGCGGTGCTGCAGGCGGGATTGGAGGTATGGTTGCGGGTATTCTGGGCGCCAGCCTGAAGTCCGGAATCGAGCTGGTGATGGAGACCGTGGGGCTTGAGACACAGATGCGTTCGGCGGATCTTGTGATCACGGCGGAAGGGGCGATTGATGGCCAGAGTGCGGCAGGGAAGACACCAGCAGGTGTATCAGCTTTGGCCCGAAAGCACGGAGTGCCGGTTCTTGGCCTGGGTGGAAAAGTGGGCAGTGACTTGACGGCCCTTCATGACCTGGGATTGGCCGCAGCGTTCTCTATTGTGCCAGAACCGATGACGCTTGATGAGGCCATGCGGGATGGACAGAAAAACCTGGAACAATGTGCAGAACAGCTAGCCCGGCTGGTTCATGCCATTCGTGGGCAATGACGCCCGGGCCACAAAAAAGGGCCACTCCTGAAAGTGGCCCTCATCGTTAAGTGGATGATGTAACGAGAAGGGTTACTTGATCCACTTGTCACCCCAATGGGTAATGTCGCGTTGCGGCTCTGCCTGCAGTGCGCGAGCACCGGCCGCAGGTTCCGCTTCTTCCGCTGCGGCGATTTCCTCGTCAATCACTCGGGTTGAGAGTGACAACCAACTGGTCACGAAGGCTGCGGCATCGCCATTGATTTCAAGGGCGAGCTCGTCAACATTGGTGATGTCGTCACAGGCTGAGTGGTAACAGGGGTCGAACGCGACACCGGCTTCGCCACCGAATTTGGCGGCCTGCTCTTCGGTTTTCAGCACTTCAGCGCCGGTAAACAGCCCGCCAAACGCTATGCCGTCCTCGAAGAACTGAGCGTAGTCTGAGCGGAAGCTGATTTGCGTGCCCTCTGAGGCAATTTCACGCAGATTGAAGTACTTCTCGAACAGCGCCTCCGTGGCGGCTGATCCCGGAGGACCTGCCAGATCGAAGTCGGAACCATCGCCATCGTAGATAAAGTTGCCGAAGTTGGGCGAACCAATCATGTCGTAGTTCAGATAGACCTTGATCTTGTCCTTCTCTTCCTGGGAAAGGCTGTTAACGTAGAACGTTGAGCCAACCAGGCCGGCCTCTTCCGCACCCCACCAGGCAAAGCGGACCTGATTACGAGGGTGAGCCCGTTTCATTTGCAGCGCCAGTTCAATTAACGCAGCGCTGCCGGAGCCATTGTCGTTGATACCAGCCCCTTCAAACACTGAATCCAGGTGAGCGCCCGTCATCACGACATTGTCAGGGTTACCCCGATTAGTTTCGGCAATCACGTTGGACGTTTCGGTTTGCTCTCTCACCACATTGGTCACGATCCGCAGTTGGAGGTCAGGTTGGTCTACCCAGCCAGCGCCAATGTCGTAGGTGGTGAACACAACCGGAATGCCGCCAGCGTAGTCATCGCCCAGGGTGGCGTTGGTCAGGCCTTTACGGTCTTCTGTGTTGCCCTGGTTGAAAATAACCACACCTGTGGCGCCGGCATTGGCGGCGTTGGTTGCTTTCTGCCCGAAGGCGCAGGCTCCCCGTTGGATGACGGCGACCGAACCGGCCGGAAAGTCGGTAAAGTCTTCAGGTTCGCAACCACTGGTGGAGGTATTGTCGGGGCCGAGTTGAACATCGACGGCGACGGCCATGCCTGTCACATCGCCCGGCTCGGTCTGCGACAGGTAAGTAAAGTCCTCCTCCCAGACATAGTCGGTCGGAGTAGGTGCCGTGGCCTGCAGAATGCCATCCCCGGTCGGGTAGAAGGCATTGAAAGGAAACTGCTGGATGGTCACGTCATAGCCGGCACTCTCCAGTGTGGTTTTAACGTAATTGACCGTCGCCTGGTATCCAGGTAAGCCGGCAGCGCGATTGCCATCGTTGGCCTCGGCAATGCCGTATAGCCGGTCCAGGTGGTATTGGATGTTGCTTGCCTGCATACATCGGGGCAGGCCGAAGGGGGTGCTGTTGAGAATGCCAAAGCGACATTCGAACGGGCTGATGCGATCCGGGCTCCAGAAATCATTGAGTAAATCAGCGGTGGATTTCTGGCCGGGTGCGGCGTGTGCGGTTATTGCAAAGAAAAGAGATCCTAAAGCCATGGTGCGGCTTGCGGTGCTGATATGCATTTGTTTTCTCCAATCCTGGGAGTTTGTTGTTAGATCCGCTTGTGGCGGATTTCAGCGAGGGCCACCTGAAAGGATGGGAAACAGGGGCCCGGGCATCACTACTTCCTTCGATGCTTATCGCAAGACTAGTCGTGGAATATTTGTCTATCCATCCCAGAAACATTACAAAACGTTAGGGTTTTTTGAGGCGGTCATCAGCGTGATTCCTTACCGCGCTGATGACCGGTTCGGGAGGCGGATTACCAACTTTGTATCGGCAGTCAGAATCCGTAAGAACGGGAGATGGTCGCTTTTTCACCGGACTCAACCAGCTCCTGGTAGCCTCTGTTGAGCGCCTGAAGAATCTCGGCGGAGGTCTCTTTGTGAACGGCGAGATACATCGGGGTTTCACGGAAGGTCAGAACGGGCTCAAGCCCCGTTATATCGGAGGCATCAGCGGCCAGGTAGGGGCCAGCAAGGCCGTCAGCCACCCATAGGTCTATCTGATCTTCTGCCAGGCGCCGGGCGTTCAGGCCATTGTTGCTGATGGCCGAAACTTCAAAGCCTTTGTCCGCCAGGTAGTTCGTCATCACATCGCCTTTGTAGCCGCCGATCCGATACTGACGGGCGTCTTCCAGCCGCTCGAGTTCAATGGGCGAGCCAGGCTTGGCGAATAGGGTCCACTTGATGGAGGACAGCGGCCCCACCCAGTCAAAAAATGGCTCGCGATCGTCTGTTTTGGACACGCAATAAATGCCATGGTCAGGATGTCGTTCGACACGGCTGAGCCCATAGCTGAGGTCCCGAAGCTTGATGCTGTAATCCAGCTCAGCCTTTCCGAGGAGTGCTTTCACAACGTCGGTACAAAGGCCGGTAATATCTGCCTTCGAATGCGCAAATGGCTGACCATTGGTGGTCATGTTGTACGGAGGATATTGTTCTGTGTAGATCCGCAGCTCTTCAGTGGCGGTCGCACAGCCTGACGTCACGAGCAGGGCCATTAACAGCCCGAATTTTCCTTTCATGAACACACTCCACGTTGATGGTTACGTATTTATCGAGTGCGGCATGGTATTGATTGGGGAGCCAGCATGGCATGCTGGAATCCTCTTCTTTACATTTTGGCAATGTAGTGAAAGTCGCAGGTAAGGTGGTCAGGATCTGACAGGCTTTCTCCCTCGCACTGCCATAAGCTTGGCCACTTGATCCACCGCTGCGTCACTTATTAAAGGGAAATACTGCTATGCCGATTTCTGTGCACTATGGACTGACGGTGTTGATATGGGGCCTGACCTGGACGGCTATTCGCCTACAGGTTGAGTCTGCACCGGTGGATGTTTCGGTGTTCTATCGCTTTTTGATGGCTTCCGGTGTAGCCCTGGTAGTGCTTGCATTGCTTGGGCGCCTGCAGACGTTGACGCTCAAGCAGCATGGGTGGCTTTTTTTGCAGGGGCTGACGCTGTACAGCGTGAACTTCCTGCTCATATACCGTGCTGCCGAGTCCATGACCAGTGGTTTGCTGGCGGTGGTGTTTTCACTGGCGGCGCTGTTCAATGCCTTGAATGGCTGGCTATGGTTGCGGTTGAAGCCCACCGCCCGTCTGTATCCCGCTGTGGCGTTAGGGATTACAGGCGTGGCGCTGCTGTTCTGGCATGATTTGCAGCTTGGTAACGCCACCGGTGCCAGCATCCTGTTTGCGGCTGCCGGCACTTTCTGGTTTTCCATGGGGAACCTGGTGAGTATCAAGGTTCGGCTGGCACAAATCCCTTTGTTGGTGGCGAACGCCTGGGCCATGGTTTACGGCGCGGTGATCCTCGGCGTCTGGTGCCTGTTGCAGGGCGTGGAGTGGGTGGTGCCAACCTCCGCGACCTTCTGGGGCGCAACGGTTTTCCTGGCGGTACCCGGTTCCATCATTGCGTTCTACTGCTACATTACGGTGATTCAGACCCTGGGAGCAGATAGGGCGGGGTACGCGACAGTGCTTTTTCCGGTCGTCGCCCTGAGTGTGTCGACCTGGCTGGAGGGGTTTGAATGGACAACAACCGCCGTACTGGGTGCGTTGCTGGCCATCCTGGGAAATTACGTACTGTTTCGTCGAGCCAGTTAATCTCTCGGGTGGTATCGGAAGCGCTTATTCTGAATGCCCCCCGGGGCGCGCAATCTGTTTCGAGAGCCGGCTGGGATCCATGGCCAGGATGTCCTGCAGCGGGCAGGGTTTGTGTATCCCAAAACCCTGGACAAGATCCACGCCGATCTGGTCGAGCAGCACCCTTGCCTGCTCTGACTCCACGTATTCCGCCACAGTGATCATATTCATGGTACGGCCGATATCGTGAATCGCTCTGACCATTGCAAAGTCCGTTTTATCGGTCTCGATGTCGCGCACGAACATGCCATCGATTTTCAGGCAGTTCACTGGTAACCGGCGCAGGTAACCAAAGGATGACAGGCCCGAACCGAAATCATCCAGTGCAAAGCTGCAGCCCATCAGGCTCAGTCGTTTCATAAAGGACTGTATTTCCAATAGGTTATGGACGGCGGCTGTTTCGGTGATTTCAAAACAGATCTTGTCAGGCGGAACCTGATAGTGGCCGAACAGGTCCACTACGAAGTCTGCAAAATCCGCCTGGTCAAACGACCGTCCCGACAGGTTGATGTGGCATGCCTCCAGTGCCTCCAGGTGTTCCGGTACCTGAGATAGGTTTTGGAGGACATTCTCGATAACCCAACGGTCGATTCTGGCGGCCATGCCATAACGCTCTGCCGGAGGCAGAAAGGCACTGGGAGGCACCACCGAGCCGCCGGCCGATCGCATGCGGACCAGAACCTCATATCGCAACCCGTTGCTTTGCCGGTTGGTGGGGGTGATCAACTGACACTCCAGGAAGAGCAGGTTTTCCTGAAGAGCCGTCTGGATACGGTTGTGCCACTCCATCTGTCCTTGCTGGGATGCCATATGTTCGTCGTCCAGCGACATGACGGAAACACGGTTCCGGCCACTGTCTTTGGCGGCATAACAGGCGATATCTGCAGCCTTCATGAGGGCGCTGATACCTGAACTCTCATTGTTAATCGGCACCACGCCAATGCTGCAGCTGATGGTGTGGCTGGTTTCCTGCCAGGTAAACACCAGATGATCGAGTGCTGCGCGTACCTTTTCAGCCACCTGACCGGCGGTATTGAGGTCGCAGTTCTGCAGAATGATGCCAAATTCATCGCCGCCCAGCCGCGCCAAGGTGTCGGCCTCACGCAGATTGTTGGCGATGATGTTCGCTACTTGGCGCAGGAGCTGGTCTCCAGCATCGTGGCCTGACGTGTCGTTCGCCACTTTGAACTGATCAAGGTCGACATAGCAAAGTGCATGCTGTGTATTCTCCTTGCGGGCACGCCCGAGATGACTGGCAAGCTGGTGTTCGAATTCCCGTCGATTGATCAGGCCTGTCAGGCTGTCATGGGTTGCCATGTAGCTGAGTTCGGTCGACAGTCGATGGGATTCGGAAATGTCTTCCAGCACCGTTGTGAAATAGGCGGACGCACTGGGAGCATCCCACACACGGGACGCGGTGAGTCTGGCCCATAGCAACGTGTTGTCTTTGCGAACGAGCCGATGTTCGGTGGTGTAACTGTCGATGGCCCCCGAATTGATGGCCCGTCGTTCTTCCCGGGCAACGTCCCAGTCTTCCGGATGAACCAGTTCCCGGTAGGGCCTGGGTACGAGTTCATCGGGCTGGTAACCGAGAATGTCATAGGTGGCCCGGTTGGCGTTGACAATCCGGCCTTCGGTATCAATTCGGATAATGCCGATGGCGGACTGCTCGAAAATGGAGCGAAAATTCTGTTCGGTGCGTTTGAGCAGTCTCACCAGCCGGAAGCCCAGGTACCAGGATAACAACGCCACGAGAATCAGAAATCCGGCGCTGACGATGGAAAGGAAACTGGCAGACCAGCGGGATGCATCGCCCATGGCCAGACGGAATTTTCGGGCGCTTTTTTGCAAGCTCTCGTCCAGAACGGCAAGCCTTTCCCTCAGAGCGTCGAGTTTGTCGCGACTCGGAGAGGTCTTCAGCCATTCACGTTCCATCGCGTTGCCGATCTGGTCCAGCTCAAGTAGCCGTTCATCGGTTTCCGCCCAGGCTGCAATGGCACGTTCCAACTGGTCGAGCCATGAGAAAAGGCGGACTAGCAGTATCATGCGGGTCAGGTCCTCGGCATGGTTGCCACCCTGCAGAAGGCCGTTTTTGGCGCGTTGCCAGTCGAGGTTCTCAGACGTCATGGCCATGCGCGCATGCAGATCGCCAATAGGGATGCCCAGCGAGTCCCGGGCCTGTGCCAATTCTGAAAAGTTGCCCGTTTCGGCAAAACGGTCAAGGTGTTGGACGGTTTCTATCTGAGCGCTTGACCAGACACTTTCACCCCAGGTGTAGGCGGTGATTGCCGACTGCACTTGCACCACGGCGACCATGAAACACACGGTCAGGATGATCGTGAGGCACAGCCCTGCTACCAGCGCGGTCAGCTTCCGCTGAAGATTGGGTTGCTGTCCTTTGCTTCGCATGACTGCCGGTGCTCTCCACAAATCGCGCCAACAGATGGCTTTGTCTCGCTGGGTCTTCAGCTTACAACGTATACCCCAACAACCCCAGAACGCCGAGGATGATCAGATAGCCCGCCACGATGTAGTTCAGCAGCTTTGGAAACACGAGTATGCCAATGCCCGCGCCCAGGCTGATCAGTGGCGCAAGTTCAAGATGAAGTGTCATAAGAATAATATCCCTGTCGAATACGTTGGAGCGTGTTTTTTCTATCTTTCATCGTAGTCTGTAAGTCTGCACAGTGCATCCACGCACTCTTCGATCTGTGACTCGCTCGCACTCGCGAACCCCATCACCAGCCCGGTCTTCGAGGTCGCTCCAATATAGTGCTCGCTGAGGGCTGTGCTTCCGAATCCCAGATTGCCTAGTTGCCGGCTCAGAGCAAGGTCATCCACGTTTCCTTTCAGAACCAAATGCATCCCGGCACTTTCCGCTATAGGGGCCAGCCTGCCGCCAAGCTTTTCGGTAACCCGCGCCTGAAAATGATGCCATTTATCACGATAGAGTTGGCGCATACGGCGCAGATGCCGTGTGAACTGGCCGCTGTCGATGAACTCGGCGATGGTTGCCTGTGTCAGTAACGGTGTCTCTCCGCCGCTGACACGCTTGGCCCAGAGGAAATGGTCGACGAGTGCCTCCGGTACGATCAGGTAGCCGACGCGCAGGGCGGGCAGCAATGTTTTGCTGAAACTGCCGACGTAGAGAACGGGTGCGGTATCGAACATGCCCTGAATGGCCGCGAAGGGTTTGTTATAGAAATGGAATTCGCTGTCGTAATCGTCTTCCACGATCCACGTCTGGTTTCGGTGCGCCCACTGTAGCAGTGCCATGCGCTGGGAGACATCAAGAATGCCGCCCATGGGGTATTGGTGAGTCGGTGTGCAGAACAGCAGTTTGGCGTCGCCAAGGCTGTCCAGAATGCCGACATCCAGAACCTGTTGCTTGAGTGGCACGGGCAGCAATGGGTCTGTCTCTTATACACATCTCCGAGCCCACGAGACGGACTCCTATCT
>CAJXOQ010000031.1 GCA_913057975.1 uncultured Marinobacter sp. | reverse complement strand
AGTCCGTCTCGTGGGCTCGGAGATGTGTATAAGAGACAGGTGGTGTGGCGGGCCCTGGTGGCGGCAGTGACGACAAGCCGGTAGGCACGGTGTGGTTTGCCTGGGGTTGTTCTGCGGCTGACACCGAAGCGGTGGTTGAACAGTTCCAGGGCGACCGTGATCAGGTTCGGCGCCAGGCGGTTCTTTATGTGTTACAGGGAGTTAGGGGGTTTCTGGAAAAGGCGTGAAACGGAGGGGTTGGTCTTGCCCCCGTGTTGTGTTTTAATACTGTTCAAATATACAGGGATTCGGTTTTTCCGGGTTCCGCAGTCCATGATTTTGGCCGCCGGGCTCCCGTCCCGATAACGGCATTGGCGACAGAGGGTTTGCAACGATGGAAGACAACCGCAAGAAAGCACTGGGTGCAGCACTGAGCCAGATCGAACGCCAGTTCGGCAAGGGCGCCGTCATGAAGATGGGCGACCAACCCAGGGAAGCGATCCCTGCGGTATCCACCGGTTCCCTGGGCCTGGATGTGGCGTTGGGAATAGGCGGTCTGCCTTACGGTCGTATCTGTGAGATCTACGGCCCGGAAAGCTCCGGTAAAACCACGTTGACCCTACAGGTGATTGCCGAGGCCCAGAAGGCTGGAAAAACCTGTGCGTTCGTGGATGCGGAGCATGCCCTGGACCCGGTCTATGCCGAGAAACTGGGCGTGAACGTGGATGAGCTCCTTGTGTCCCAGCCGGACACCGGTGAGCAGGCGCTGGAAATCTCTGACATGCTGGTGCGTTCCAACGCCGTTGACGTCATCATCGTGGACTCCGTGGCAGCGCTGACGCCCAAGGCCGAAATTGAAGGCGAGATGGGCGACAGCCATGTTGGTCTCCAGGCCCGCCTGATGTCCCAGGCGCTGCGTAAGCTGACTGGTAACGTCAAGCATGCCAACTGCCTGCTGATCTTCATCAACCAGATCCGTATGAAAATTGGTGTGATGTTCGGCTCTCCAGAAACCACCACCGGCGGCAACGCCCTGAAATTCTACTCATCCGTTCGCCTGGACATTCGCCGCATCGGTGCCGTTAAAGACGGCGATGAAGTGGTGGGCAACGAAACCCGAGTGAAAGTGGTCAAGAACAAGGTATCTCCGCCGTTCAAGCAGGCCGAGTTCCAGATCATGTACGGTAAGGGCATCTACCATATGGCCGAAGTGCTCGATATGGGCGTGAAGGAAGGCTTCGTGGACAAGTCCGGCGCCTGGTACGCCTACAAGGGCGACAAGATTGGCCAGGGCAAGGCCAATGCCTGCAAATTCCTGGAAGAAAACCTGGAAATTGCCAATGAGGTTGAAGCAGCAGTGCGTGACAAGCTGATGCCAAAGCCGGCCAAGAAAGAAGAAGCGGCAAAGGAAGAGGCAACGGCAGACGCGAACGGTGAGCTTCTTTAAGCTCTGTGGTTAGTTCCCGCACTATCGGGGAGGTGGTATGGATGCGAAGAAGAAATTGCTGGTTGTCGCCCATGCTCCCTCCCGGAATACCCTCAAGCTCCGGGAAGCGGTAGAACAGGGCGCACAACACGAAGACATAGAAAACGTGGAAGTGACTGTGCTCCCTCCGCTGGAAGCCGGCCCGGAAGATGTTCTGGCCTGTGATGCCATTATCCTCGGCACCACTGAAAACCTCGGTTACATGAGTGGTGCTTTGAAGGATTTCTTCGACCGCAGCTACTACCCCTGCCTTGAGAAAACCCAGGGTTTGCCCTTCACCTTCTATATCCGCGCGGGCCTCGACGGCACCGGAACCCATCGCGCCATCGATTCCATCACCACGGGCCTGCGTTGGCGGCTGGTGCAGGAGCCATTGCTCTGTCATGGCGACTATCGGGACGAATTCGAGGATCAGTGCCGGGAACTGGGGCTCTACATGGCCGCCAGCCTGGATGCCGGGTTGTTCTAGGAAGGTTTAGCTGGCGTAGCGGCTGTACAGGCCTTCAATGCGGGAAAGAGCATTGTCCACTGTTCGTGAATAACCCTTTTTGTTGAAACAGTAGCTGAACTGGATGCTTACCCGGTAACCGGTCTGATAGGGCAGGCAACTGATCACTTGGGCGGCAACACGGGATTCGCGGATGTACTTGCCATCAAAGTCCATATACAGGTGAGCGCCAGACTCCACTGGCCTTGGGCAAAGCACCGCCATGCCATAACGATTCAGGTCCAGGCAGGTGACAGCGGTTGAATTCTTCCCCCGACCAAAGAAGCCACGCTCCTGCAATTGTACCTTCAGGCACATGGCAGGGTAGCGGTCCTTGATTCTGCGGTCTGCGGAATCACGCATCATACGTTGGCATCCGTTGGGTATCTTGTGATTGTTATTGGCCCGTTCTTCCACCGGGACGTTGAAGTCTAGTGCGCGGGAGGGTGGCTGAAAAATGACCAAGCCAAAAACTGTGACCGGGTTAACAAAGTGGGGTCGCAGTGTGCAGATATGAACAATCATGCCCTTGATGACAACGTATTCAGGCCTGGGTGCTGACCAGTCGCCCCCTGCGGTCCTCGGTGGGCGCGGCCTTGCCGGTTTTCGGGTTTAGTAATCGTGGGCTGCGCCTGGACCGTTTCTTGCGGCGGTCTGGCCCTTCAAAGGCCACCTGCGCCCGGCGCCGGTCTGGTTGTACACGTCGATCGCCCTGGGGCTTTTCCGGCGTCGGTGACGCCTGTTGTGGTTGTGGTGCGGTAAAGGTTTTGCGTTTCCGCAGTGACTCAAGCACCGTCAACGGCTGCGACTGATTCCGATAAATATCCATTGAATGAGTGTCCTGCCCTGAGGTTGAGGCCTCTGTCATTATGCCCGATTGATCAATTTATCGACAAGTTGGGCTAAATCTTTAGCGAGAGCGCGACAGGGAGGGCCCCAGATTCTACAATGAGCGGCCAACACCAAAATGCTTTCATACCGTTACAGGACCGAACCTTGAAGTCACTGTCCCTGAACCAGCTCTACAAAGCCTGTGTTTTAAAAGATCTACCGTTCAAGACCACGCGACAGCTCGAGCCGTTGGCGGAAATTGTCGGCCAGAACCGAGCCCAGGCGGCGGTGCGCTTTGCGCTGGCTATGCCCCACGGCGGTTACAACGTCTATGCCGTGGGCCGCAATGGTCTGGGCAAGCGCACAATGATGTTGCGCTACCTTGAGCACCATGTGGACACTGAGAACCAGAGCCACGACTGGTGTTATGTCGCCAACTTCGAGGAGCCGCGAATTCCCCGGGTTCTCCAGTTACCGGCTGGTAAGGGCACCGAGCTCAAGCAGGATATGGAAAAATTGATGGGGCGTCTGATGAAGATGATTCCCCAGACCTTCGACAGCGACAGTTTCCTTGAGCGTGCTGAACACCTGAAGAACGAGTACGGCAAAAAACAGGAAGACGAGCTTGAGAAAGTGGCGGACCAGGCCAAGCGAAAGAAAGTCAGCCTGAATATTACGACGCCCGGTGGCTATCGACTGGTGGCGATGAATGGCGAGGAACCCCATACCGCTGAATCCTTCCAGGCATTGACCGAAGCGCAACGGGACAAGTTTGAAAACGACATCAACAAACTTGAGAAAAAGCTGCGTCAGGCACTGCGCAAATTGGCGGATTGGGAGCAGGAATACGCCGAAAGCCAGCAGGCGCTCAACGAGGAGACCCTGGAAAGCATCTCTGGCCACCAGATCGACGAGTTGATCGAGAAGTACAGGGATCTGCCGGGCGTGGTTTCCTATTTCGAAGAAGTGCGGAAGGACCTGTCCGAGAGCCTGGAAATCTTTCTGGAGGACAATGAAGAGCAGGCGGCCATCGCCTATGCGTCGCTGGATAAGAAAATGCCTCGGCGCTATCTGGTCAATGTGCTGGTGCACCAGAAAACCGATGAAGTGCCGGTTGTGGTGGAGGACAATCCGACCTACCACAACCTGTTTGGCTATGTTGAGAACGTGACCTTCAAGGGCTCGGTGTTTACCGACTTCTCGCTGATACGCCCTGGCAGTATTCACCGTGCCAACGGTGGTTATCTGCTGATGGATGCGATCAAGGTGCTTGAGCAGCCATTTGTCTGGGACGGGCTGAAGCGTGCCCTGCGGTCCAAGTCCATCCAGATCAACTCGCTGGAACGGGAACTGACCCTGTCAGGCACGATTTCATTGGAACCCGAAGCGATTCCGCTGGACGTAAAAATCGTGCTGTTCGGCGATCGGGAAACCTGGATGCTGTTGCAGGAATACGACCCCGAGTTTGCCGAGCTGTTCCGGGTAACGGCGGACTTCGAGAACGAGATGATGCGTACGGACGAGAGCCAGCTCTTGTACGCCAAGTTCATCGCCAGCCTGGTGAATGAGAAGAAGCTACTGCACTGCAGTAACAAAGCAGTGGCTCGTGTGATTGAGCACAGTTCGCGCATGGCGGAACATCAGGATCGGCTGTCTCTGCATGCGGCGGATATCGCCAATCTACTGAGAGAGTCCGACTACTGGGCGCGGCAGGCGGGGGCAAAGCTGATCCAGAACTCCCATGTGGATCAGGCGTTGGAGAGCGCCCGCTACCGCAGCAGTCGTATTCGGGATCAGTTCTACGACTCGATCCGCGATGGCACCACACTGGTGTCCACAACGGGCACCTGCATTGGACAGGTGAACGCGCTTTCGGTGCTGTCCACCGGTGGTTTTGAATTTGGTTTGTCCAATCGCATCACCGCGACCTGCTATTATGGAGATGGCGGTGTTATGGATATCGAGCGGGACGTCAAGCTTGGCGGTAATATTCATTCCAAAGGGGTGATGATTCTCAGTTCCTGGTTGTCTTCCCATTTCGCCGTTACCGATCCCATGCACCTTTCAGCCAGTCTGACGTTCGAGCAGAACTACGGGGAAGTGGATGGCGACAGCGCCTCGCTGGCGGAATTGTGTGCCCTGGTATCTGCGTTGTCAGGGCTGCCAGTGAGGCAGGACTTGGCGATCACCGGTTCGGTGAACCAGTTCGGAGAGGTCCAGCCCATTGGTGGCGTGAACGAGAAAGTTGAAGGCTATTTCAGCACTTGCAGGCTGACCGGGGAGCTCACTGGTACCCAGGGGGTGATCGTGCCCTCCACCAACGTCCAGAACCTGATGCTTGAGCAGGAGGTTGTCCAGGCCGTTCGCAACGGACAGTTTGCCGTGCATTCGGTCAGCCGTGCCGAGGAAGCCATTACGCTGTTGCTCGGTAAACCGGCTGGTAAGGCTGACGACAAAGGTAGGTACCCTAAGCAGAGCGTTTTTGGCATTATCCAGCAACGTCTGGAAAAAATGCGCGAGCATGAGCGCCAGGAGCATGCCCGGGATGACCATAAAGATCCGTCGATTCACTGAGAGCCACGGCGGTCATTGAAAGGAGAGACAAGGCACATGACTGATACCCAGCAAACGGTCTACGTAGTTGAGGACGATGAGGCGGTTCGTGATTCTCTTGAGCTGCTGCTGAAATCCGATGGCAAGCCGGTCAAGACCTATGACAATGCCAACGCATTTCTCAAGGATTACTCCGAAAAAATGGCCGGCTGCATCGTACTGGATATCCGCATGCCGGGCATGGATGGTATGGAGCTACAGAAAAAGCTGAATGATAAACACTCCATCCTGCCCATCATTTTTGTGACCGGACACGGTGATGTGCCCATGGCAGTCGATGCCATGAAAGAGGGAGCGGTGGACTTCATCCAGAAGCCTTACCGGGAGGAGGCCCTGCTGCAGAAGATTGAGGCTGCCCTGGAGCAGGATCTGGAGCAGCGAAAAACCCTCGGTGAGAAACAGGAAATCCTGCGTCGTGTGAAAAGCCTGACGCCCCGAGAGCATGAAATCATGGACCGGATGATTGCGGGGCAGGCGAACAAGGTCATTGCCATTGAACTGGAGATCAGTCAGCGTACCGTTGAAATCCACCGGTCGAGGGTGATGCACAAAATGGGCACGCATTCACTGGCACACCTGGTCCGTATGGTTCTGTCCGTAAAGGACCTTATCGACGCGCGCTGATTTGGCCGGCATCATGCATTTATCATCGTAACCGGCCGTACTTCTATGACAGATGCTGTCCTTGAGACAACAGACGTAACGGTTCTGCTCGTTGACGACAACCCGCAGAACCTCAAGGTTCTCTATGAGACCCTGAAAGACAAGGGTTATCGCCTCCTCATTGCCAACGATGGTGAAAAGGCTCTGGACCTTGCCCGCCGCCATCAGCCGGAAGTGATCCTTCTGGACATCATGATGCCTGAACTCGACGGCTATCAGGTGTGTGAGCGCCTAAAGGCAGACCCGATTACGTCAGACAGCGCTGTGGTGTTTCTATCCGCACTGGATGACCTGCAAGCGAAAGTCCGGGGGTTCTCCCTCGGAGGTGCGGACTACATTTCCAAGCCTTTTCAGGCCCAGGAGGTGATTGCCCGGGTGAAAACCCACGCCAGGGTAATCCGCCTTGAACGGGCACTCCAGGCCCGTAACCGACAGCTTGAAAACGATCAGGCCCGCATACTCAATTCCATCAGCGAAGGTATTTATGGTCTCGACGCCAGGGGCACCATCGTGTTCGCCAATCCGGCGGCGGCGCTGATCATGCGCAGACCCGTTGAAGAGCTGATTGGTGAGGGCTTTTTCGATCTCCATTTCCGCACTGCCGGCCACGGATGTGAGTCGCTCCCGGTCTATGCCACCTGCACCAGGGGTGTAGCGGAAAATCAACGCGATATTGAGATGTTACGTGCCGATGGTTCACCGTTTCCGGTGGAATATCGAGCGACACCGAAACTGGATGGTGATGAACTACACGGGGCGGTGGTGGTCTTCCGTGACATCACTGCAGAGCTTGAAAGTGAAAACGCCCTGGACGACGCCCGGCACATGGTTCAGGAGCAGCGTGAGCAGTTGGCTCATTTCTCCCGCCTGACCACCATGGGGGAGATGGCGGCCGGTGTGGCGCATGAGGTTAACCAGCCGCTGACGGCCATCACCAACTACGCCCGCGTAGCCAAACGCGTATTGGCCAAGGAAGCGCCAGATCGCGAGTTGCTCGAGGAAACGCTGGAGAAGATCGAAGCCCAGTCGCACCGCGCCAGTGAGGTGATTCGCCGTATCCGGCGGTTTATGAAGAAGCCGGCTGCCGGAAAGGATGTGTTGTCGGTTACGGCGCTGTTGGAAGATACCCGCCAGTTTGCAGAAGTGGATATCCGCAACAATGAGGGCGGTGTGGAAATCTCGGTGGCCGACGACGTGCCGGATGTCATAGCGGACCCGATTCAGGTACAACAGGTTGCGTTGAACCTGATTCGTAATGCCTTGGAGTCCACTCGCAGCGCTCAGTCGGTAAAGCCCGTCGAAGTGACCGTGGCGATGTCAGGTACGGGTTGTGTCCGTGTGGCGGTAACCGATCACGGTGTAGGTCTGCAGGACGATGCGGAAGAAAAGCTGTTCCTGCCGTTCTACACCACCAAGGAAGAAGGCATGGGGATTGGTTTGCCCATGTGTCGATCCCTGATTCAGGCCCAAGGCGGTGATATCGGGTTTGAGAGACCCGGGCATGGTGGCGCCTGTTTCTTCTTTACCTTGCCGGCCGCCGGGGCCGTGGGCTCGCCCTGTACGTCCACTGCCGGCTCCGGAGAGCCGACAGAGTAACTTCCCCCTCAATTTTTCCAGCGTATCTCGCCGCTCAGGTGAGGGGCGTTACCTGACGCGTTCAGTAACTGATAGTCCCAGCCGTCTTGCCCAGCCTGCCAGTTGAGTTGCGCCGTTCCCGGAAGGAACAGCGGCTTCTTGAACTGGCAGGAGACGGATATCGCGTCCGGGCGCCAGCCGCTTTGCTGTTCCAGCAACGCCAGCACACGGGCCTTGCTCCACATGCCGTGGGCAATCGCCCGGGGGAAACCGAAGGCCTTTGCGGTCAGTGCGTGAAGGTGTATCGGGTTTCTGTCACCGGACACCCCGGCGTATTGCCGACCGATGGATTCCGCGGCACTGATGTCGATGGTCTCAGGGTAGTGGGGCAGTTCGGGAGGCTTTCCCTCTGAGCTATTTTTGCTCTTATCCGGCTGCCGAAACAGGTTGGTGCTCGTCTCTTCCCATACTAGCCGCCCTGCGGACCAGGCTTCGGTGACCAGATCGAACTCCAGGCCCCTCGATGTATTGTTCTGACCGTCCAGCCGTGCGGCTATGTCCAATGTTTCCCCAGTGCCTATAGCGCGGTGCTGCGTGATGTTGTTGCGAAGGTGGACGAGCCCAAGCAGCGGCAGCGGGAAGGCCTTTTCGGTCAGCAGTTTCAGATGCAACGGAAACGCCAGGATGTGGGGCCAGGTGATGGGCACGGTAGCCTGTGTATTGAAACCACATACCCTCCGGTAGCGTTTCAGGTTATGGTTGGCCGTACTGACGCCGATTAATCGGGCGGACAGACCAGGTATCTGGAGGTCGTCGCCGGATGGCTTGTTTTTCGGGAGTAGGGCCTTGCTGTAAAGCGACCATAGGCCGGGCGGGTGGCTGTAGTAGATTGAAGTATCTGTCATATTGCTTTCTCTCCTGGTACACCTGTGCGTCACTGGCCTGATATGCTCTAATGTAAGACTAAGGTCTCAGAGTCTGGCAAACCCGACCAGTATGAGCATTGACCTGGCTTGCCAGCAAGGGTTGTCCGGCCGGCCAAGCCAATTGATAAACAACTATAAAGCGGGATTTTATGCAGGAACTTCGCGATGCGGGTGTGATGTTGCGCTTGATTTATCAGGCCATGAAACGCAAAGGGATTGATACCGATGCCATTTTTGCCCGGCTGGGAGTGGATGAAGACTATGTCTACACCGAGCAGCTAAGAACACCTCACAGTGCCCAGTTGTATTTCTGGCAGGTGGTTGAGGATGTGTCGGGCGATCCTGACGCCGGCCTCCACTTGGGCCAGTTGTTACCGGCCTACAAGGGGCAGGTTCTGGAATACCTGTTTCTGAGCAGTCCCACGTTTGGCGAGGGCCTTCGGCGGGCTCAAAACTATCAGCGCCTGTTGAGCGATGCTGCCAATACCGACTTCTTGATCGAGGGTGATGAGGCCTGCATGGTGCTGGATGCAGCGTCCAGCGAAGTCAGCCGCCTGCGGCATTTCAACGAGTGCTTCGTACAGGGCCTGATAACCTTTTTCAAATCGATCACCGATGACCGCTTCTACCCATCGCGTATCGAGTTTGAACATCAGCGTGAGCATGGTCGGGAGCACGTGATCGACGTACTCGGCTGCGATGTTGTGTTTGGCGCCAAGGAAAACCGGCTGTATTTCCCTGCAACCCTGCTGTCTCATGCTTCGCCTCATGCAGAACCGGAATTGTTGGATCTCCATGAACGGTTTGCCAGTGAGCAGGTGGCCCGCCTTGAGAAGAAAGACATCGTTGGACAGGTCGAGCGAATTGTCGCGGAACTGCTGGACAGCGGAGAGGTCACTCTGGATGCCGTGGCCGAGCGTCTTGGCATTAAACCCCGAACCCTGCGTACCCGCCTGACCGAAGCAGAAACCAGCTTCAATCAGGTGTTGGCGGATTTCCGTTATCGTCTGGCGCGGCAGTTGCTTGCAACGACTGATGAGTCCATTGATGAAATTGTATACCTCACCGGCTTCTCGGAACCCAGTACTTTCTACCGGGCGTTCAAGCGTTGGTCGAGCATGACACCCATTGAATACCGAAAGACCGCACAGGGAAAGGATGTCATGGTTGATGCCATGTAAGAGCCTTCCGAAAACCGAACTTTTTTCATGAAAAACGTTGACATGCAGGGCGGCCTCTTTATAATGCGCCCTCGTTGTCACCGAGCAGTCACACCCTTGATTGCGCCCGAGGTGCCGACCTACGCGGAGCGGTAGTTCAGCTGGTTAGAATACCGGCCTGTCACGCCGGGGGTCGCGGGTTCGAGTCCCGTCCGCTCCGCCATTTTCCCTTCTTTGATTACCTCTTTTTGTTGTCATTCCCGATTCATCTCTCTGTAATATTGCCCGTGCTATCGTTTTCCTGTTTGAAACTTGGGAGACGAATAATGTCCGATTACGAAGAAGAACTGATGGATTGTCAGTTTGAAGACTATGATGATGACGATGCTCTGGACGACGCCACTGAGTTGTAGTGGTGCTTTCAGGTTTTTAGAGAATGCCTTTGGCAGCCTGCTCCGCCAGGTACTGTTTTCGATGTTCCCCCGGGCTGGTGTTGAACCAGCGACGCCACGCCTTGTGAAATGCGGCTGGATTGGCAAAGCCCAGTAGCCACGCAATTTCTGACAGCGATACCCGTGTTTCCCGTATGTACTCGACAGCCAGCTCCTTGCGGGTGTCGTCCACCAGTTCCCGAAAACCGGTGTTCTCCTCTGCCAATTGCCTTTGAAGTGTCCAGGGCGCGACGCCGAGTTTATGGGCGACGGCCATCAGGGTAGGGGGGCCGCCTTGTAGCAGGGGCGGGAGCTGGTCTTTCACCCGATCAGCCGTACTCCACCCGGCACGAATACGTGACATGTCCAACTCGCATTGCGCTGACAGTGACTCGAACATGGCGGCCTGCGCCTGTAGCGAAGCGGCCTCCGCTATTCCTGGGGCCAGCCTGAGACTGTTGCCTTCGGCGCCGAACCTCACCGGGCATCCGAACCATTCTTCAAACACTTCGTCGTAACCCTGGGAAGGGTACTCAATACTGACCCGTTCAACGACCCGGTCGTGGCCCGTAATAAGCCTCAGGAATTGAGCCCAGGCCGCAAGGACCGAATCCACCACGAAAAAATTAAATACGTTGTAGGGCTTGATGGAGTAAAAGTGCACTTCCCGCCCCTGGCTGGCTGTCCAGGGAGCACCCCTGCTGTTGCGGCTGGTGAGTAGGGAATAATGAACCAGGGTGCTGATGGCTTCGCCAGCTGTGGCGGCAGATTGGGCGGCAAACCCTGCGATACCAGCGTCCACGGGGCGAGACAGCTGGCCCATTGTCAGGCCGAGCGTGGGAATGCCGGTGAGGGCAATGGCTGCCTGACCCATTCTCATGAATCGGGGGATGCTGATCCGTGCCGCCGGCGCGCCCAGTGCCTGTTCGTCCAGCCCAAACCGGCTCAGCAGGTCTGTGGGGTCCCGGCCTTCGGCCCGAAGTGCGCGGGCCATGACGGCAACGTACAGCACACTGATATCGCCGAGGGGGTTCTTGTGTCTGGTGTTGGGTTTCATAATGCCAGTATTGTCCGACAAGTTGTCACAGGATATCAAATTGTTGTTTTGGGATATTGTTTGGGAAGGGCTGGATGGCTAATTTATAGCCCATATTACGGCATCGCCGATCCAATAAGAGGAGAGAGATCATGACCGAATCGACACCGGGCGTTAAACGTTACCCCAATTTGCTGGAGCCGTTGGATCTCGGGTTCACGCGTCTTCGCAATCGCACACTGATGGGGTCCATGCACACCGGCCTGGAAGAGGCAAAGAATGGTTTTGATCGGCTTGCCGCTTTCTATGCCGAACGTGCCCGTGGCGGTGCGGGTTTGATCGTGACCGGTGGTATTTCCCCCAATGTGGAAGGTGCCGTGTTCCAGCACGCGGCCAAGATGAACACCCAGGAAGAAGCGGAGAAGCACCAGGTGATCACCCGCGCCGTGCATGAGGCCGACGGCAAGATCTGTATGCAGATTCTCCATGCCGGCCGCTATGCTTATCATCCGGAGTTGGTGGCTCCGTCCGCGATTCAGGCGCCTATCAACCCGTTGAAGCCGAGAGAACTGGACGAAGCGGGTATCGAAAAGCAGATTGAGGATTACGCCAACTGCGCGGCTCTGGCGCGAGAAGCCGGATACGACGGTGTGGAGATCATGGGCTCGGAAGGTTACTTCATCAACCAGTTTATTGTGACCCACACAAACCATCGTACTGACCAGTGGGGTGGCAGCTACGAAAATCGCATTCGCTTGCCGATCGAGATTGTTCGTCGTGTTCGTGAGCGTGTGGGCAGCGATTTCATCCTGATCTACCGCCTTTCGATGCTGGATCTCATTGAGGATGGCAGTACCTGGGACGAAGTGGTGCAACTGGCGAAAGAAATTGAAAAAGCCGGCGCAACCATTATCAACACCGGCATCGGCTGGCATGAAGCCCGTGTACCGACCATTGCTACCTCTGTGCCTCGGGGCGCGTTCACCAAGGTAACGGCCCGCCTGAAAGACGAGGTCAGCATTCCCCTGGTGACCACCAACCGCATCAACATGCCGGATGTTGCCGAGAAGATCCTCGCCGAAGGCGATGCCGATATGGTGTCCATGGCCCGTCCGTTCCTGGCGGATGCGGATTTGGTTCTGAAGGCCGCCGAAGACCGCGCGGACGAAATCAACACCTGCATTGGTTGCAACCAGGCCTGCCTGGATCATACCTTCAGCGGCAAGCTGACTTCGTGCCTGGTCAACCCACGTGCCTGTCACGAAACTGAGCTGACCTACGTCAAAACCGCCGAGCCCAAAACGATCGCGGTGGTTGGGGCCGGCCCCGCAGGCCTGGCGTTTGCGACAGTAGCGGCGGAGCGTGGTCATACAGTAACGCTGTTTGACGCCGGTAGCGAAGTGGGTGGCCAGTTCAACGTGGCCAAACGGATACCGGGCAAGGAGGAGTTTTACGAAACCCTGCGCTATTTCCGGGTCATGCTGGACAAGCACGGGGTGGACGTACGCCTGAATACTCGTGTGGATGTAGATGCGCTCAAGGCTGGTGGGTACGACCATGTGGTACTGGCCAGCGGCGTCAGTCCGCGCACGCCGGAGATTGAGGGGGTGGATCACCCCAGTGTGATTGGTTACCTGGATGCGCTTTTGGGTCGCAAGCCCGTAGGGCAGAAAGTGGCGGTGATTGGTGCTGGCGGTATCGGCTTCGACGTCTCGGAATTCATCGTCCACAAGGGCACCTCGGCTGCACTGGATCCACAACACTTCATGCGTGAGTGGGGGGTGGATCTGAGCGTTGGTCATCGTGGTGGCATTCAGGGCATGGAGCCGGAGGTGCCGGAACCGGCCCGAGAGGTATACCTGCTGCAACGCAAAGCGTCGAAAGTCGGTAAAAACCTGGGCAAGACCACAGGCTGGATTCACCGCACCTCGCTGAAGAATCGCCAGGTGCAGATGGTTCCGGGCGTGAGCTACCGCAAGATTGATGATGATGGGCTGCACATTACCGTGACCCCGAAAGGTGCCGAGCAGGGAGAAGATAGGGTGTTGCCGGTGGACACCATTGTCGTCTGTGCCGGCCAGGAGCCTTTGCGAGAGTTGCAGAGTGGGCTTGAAGCCGCCGGAATGAAAGTGCACCTGATCGGTGGCGCCGACGTGGCCGCGGAACTGGATGCCAAGCGCGCGATCAATCAGGGTAGCCGCCTGGCAGCGGAGCTCTGAGCGCAACGGGCGTGAGCGCTCTGATCACAAAACGTTGCAGTTTTACTCTACCTTCAGGGGTTTGACCCGCTAGACTGTTATCCGGAAGTCTGTCAGTTTGAAGCCGGCCCCGCGCACTGTGCAGGGCCGATTCCTGGTGTCTGACGGAAAACGGAACACTTTTTGGGTGTTTGTCGTGTAGCGGTCGGGTTTTCGGAGAGTGGGGAGTCAGCAATGGGGTCTGCCGACCAGGCAAGCGATGGTTATTCGGCGGTGTTTTTCATGGATGGCAGCGACGTGTCGCGCCAGATGCGTGCGTCTGAATTCGGAGCCTTTCTTGATGGCTACGTCGGCCTGTCCGATCTGGCGGATACCGATGTAAAGGCCGTTTATGCGTTGCTTGGCAGCGACCTCCTGGTACGCTCGCTGGTTTTTTTCCGAATCTACTTTGATGAGGAGGGCAGGGCCGACAGCCATTGGAACCTGCCCGTAGAAAAGCTGGCCCGAAAAGGTGCCAAGGGCCCGGATATGGGCGCGGGCCCGATCCGATTGGTGTGTCGCAGTCAATGTCCGAAGTCTGCCAGTGCCGAAGATTTCTGGGATCCGGATATGACCCCGGGGAGTAACCACTTTCAGGCAATTCGGCGCGCCGTGGATGCGAACACACTGAGGTTCCGCAAGGTGGAGCCCGCGCCGGAAGAAGAGATTCCTGTGTTGGGTGCCGAGTCCCGTTCTCAGGAGGAGCCTGAGGTCTCTGAAGACCGCGTTCGGCTTGCTCGTGTTATCCGGGAGCAGCGGCTTCGCATCAAGACCCTGCAAAGCGTTCATCGCGATGCGCTGTCTGACTTGCAGCGTGAAAATCGTCATGAGATGCAAGCCCTGCGTAATGAAACCGCGGAACTCCAGCAGAAGTATGAGCGCCAGAAACTCAGCAATGAGCAGCTAAAAAAACGCCTTGCTGAGCGCAATGAGCAGTACCTGATGATGCAGGAGCAGATTGCCAGTGGTGAGGCCCGTAATGAACGCGAGGGTGCCACAGCGGATGCCGAGGTGGTGTTGCTGCGGGAGCAACTGGAGCGTCGTCAGCGGGAACTGGAACTGAGGGACGAAAAGATCGTGGTGCTGGAGCAGGAAAATTACGACTTGCGACACCAGCCGCCAACCGAAAATTCAGTCATGGATCACCTGCAAAACCATTCGGTCTTCCTGGTGGCCTACCACGCCGGGGTAGGCCATATTACCCTGCCTTACGATGATATTGAGGGCTATTTCCGCAATCCCGTGGCCTATGCCGCAGAACGTTGTGGCCTCAATGAGCCCGCCTACCGGCAATGGCTTGACCACTACGAACACCCGGTCTGCCATCATAAGCTTACCAACGGCAAACCCTGTGGTGAGCCTGTCATGCGCGTCAGTCAGCCGGCTGAGTTCCGGGCGGATGTGGATGATCGCTGTGAGCAGCATCAGCCGAAAGGTTCCAGTTGACCCAGCTCTAGCGGTTTCCTGCGGGATCTTTTTTCAGAATTGGGCCGTATTTCGTTACTATGGTTGCTGAAACGCCCTCGGGTGATGAATCAGCTCCGCCCCGGCCCAACATAGACACCCACAGGAAGCTACATGGATCAATTCAGAAACATTGGCGTGATTGGCCGCATGGGCAGCGTAAAGGTGGTCGAATCGCTGCGTCAGCTCAAGCAGTATCTGGTGAGCAACAACTATCACGTGATCATTGAGGAAGACACTGCCAGTATGCTGCCTGGCCATGGTCTTCAGGTAGCCAGCAAGAAGCTGCTGGGGGAAATATGTGATCTGGTTATTGTGGTGGGTGGCGATGGCAGTCTACTGGGCGCTGCCCGGGAACTGGCCAAATCCAAGATTCCTTTGTTGGGTGTGAACCGTGGCCGCCTTGGTTTCCTGACCGACATTTCTCCGTCTGACCTGGAGGAACGACTGGGCAAGGTCCTGCAGGGCAAATACATCGAAGAGACACGCTTCCTGCTGGATGGGCACGTGGAGCGAAACGGCCAGCCCCTGGGCTTTGGAACCGCCCTGAATGACGTAGTACTGCACCCCGGAAAATCGACCCGGATGATCGGGTTCGACCTCTACATCGACGGACATTTCGTATACAGCCAGCGCTCGGATGGGCTTATCGTGGCTACGCCGACCGGGTCGACCGCCTATTCGTTATCGGCGGGCGGGCCGATCATGCATCCGAAACTCGATGCGGTCGTGCTGGTGCCCATGTTTCCGCACACGTTGAGCAGTCGCCCGATCGTGGTGGATGGCAAGAGCGAGATCAAGCTGGTGATTGGTGAAACCAACGAAACCTATCCGCAGATCAGTTTCGACGGGCAGATGAACATTGCCTGTGCCCCCGGCGACATCATCCGAATCACCAAGAAACCCTTCAAGATTCGCCTGATTCACCCCGCGGATCATAATTTTTACGCCACATGCCGGGACAAGCTGGGCTGGGCCAGTGAGATTGCAGCGAGCTAACACCATGCCAGGACAGGAAAGATCCGCGAGCCGCGGCTATGACATTATCGGCGATATTCACGGATGCGCTCATACCCTGGTGCGACTATTGGACCAGATGGGCTACCGCAAGGTTAATGGCGTCTATGAACACCCCCGGCGCCAGGCCATATTCATTGGAGACATCATTGACCGCGGACCTCGTATCCGTGAGGCGCTGCATCTGGTCAGGGACATGGTTGAGCATGGTTCCGCCCGCATGGTAATGGGAAATCACGAGTACAACGCCCTGGGCTACTGCACCCGTGCCCGCCCCGGCAGTGGCAAAACGTTCTTGCGGGAGCACAATGCCCGTCACGACCGGTTGATCCGCGAAACCCTCGAGCAGTTCGAGCATTACCCCCACGAATGGAACGAGTTTCTGGAGTGGTTCTACACCATTCCCCTATTTATCGATGAGCCCGATTTCCGGGCAGTACATGCGTGTTGGGACAGCGACCTGATCACCAAATTCAAGGAAAATCAGGGGGGAGCCTGTATCGATGACGAGTTCCTCCATGCGTCAGCCGCGATCGAGTCCTTCGCCGGCCAGGTCATGGATACCCTGCTGCGCGGGACTGATCTTCGCTTGCCGCCGGGCGTGAAGATTACCGGTAAAGACGGCTACGTCAGGGAGTTTTTCCGCACCAAGTTCTGGGCTGATAACCCGAAAACCTACGCCGACGTGGTGTTCCAGCCCGACCCCTTGCCGGAGGACGTCGCCCGCCGTGAGCTGACGGACGCTGAGCGTGGCCAACTGATCAGCTACCCTGGTTCAGCGCCACCGGTGTTCGTGGGCCATTACTGGATGGAAGGCGAGCCGGCACCACTGAAACACAATGTGGCCTGCATCGACTTCAGTGCGGTCAAATACGGCAAGTTAGTGGCCTATCGCCTGGATGGCGAACGTACCCTGTCCCGTGACAAGTTCGTTTGGGTGGATGTGGAGCGGCCGGAAGAGCCGGACTATCCCACCAGCGAAGACAGCGTGGCGAGGTAACCTGTGTATCGCGTGAAACAGATTGATACCGACATAAACCTGGCTGGTTTCAGTCGTTGGCTGAAAGAGCAGGGGGTTGAGCACCGGATCACCGAGGAGGGGGGCTCACAGGTGCTGTGGCTGGAGAATCCTGAGCATACGGAGCCGGTGTTACAGGCTCTTGAGCGCTTCCTGAAGGAACCGGATGTACAGGACGCTGTCAATACGACAGCGCAATCGCCGGTGTTTGTCGGGGGGCGTTGGCAGCCGTCGCCACGCCACGCGCCCATGGTGCTCGCCATGATTGCCCTGGCCGTGTTGATGGCCTGGGTGACGGCCATGGGACAGAATCAGCTATCCACCCTGTTGATGTTTGTTGATCCGCGTTTCTATGATGTTGGTACCATGGCGGACCGAATTCAGGCGCTGTCTTCTACGTTGGCTGATGGCCAGATCTGGCGCCTGATCACGCCGGATTTTCTGCATTTCAGCTGGACCCATATCATCTTTAATTCCGTCATGTTGTGGTTCCTGGGCAGTCAGGTTGAGTGGTTCGATGGCCGTGCGCGGTTACTTGCGCTATTCGTAGTGACCAGCTTGCTGTCCAATGGATTGCAGTACATCGTGAGCGGGCCTTTGTTTGGCGGCCTGTCTGGAGTGGTGTACGGCATTCTGGGTTATTGCTGGCTGAGCCAGCGGCGCGTGCCCCGTTTTCAGTTCCCACCTGCGCTGGTGACGTTTGCGGTGGCCTGGATGGTGATTGGCTTTACGCCATTTACCGAAATGGTGGGGTTAGGACAGATGGCAAACGAAGCCCACCTGGGAGGCTTTGTGGCTGGGCTTGCCCTAGCGGCCATTTTGCCGGTACCAAAAAAAGCCCCGCGAAACCGCGGGGCATGAAAAGAGCGTATAGCTCCTGATGAGAGAGACCAAATGAACACGACCTTCGTCATTTGGTGAGTTAATGATAATCATTATCGTTTATTGTTGTCAACGGGTTTCCTCACATTTTTTGCTAGCAAATGATTGGAGAATGAAATGACCTACGAAGAGCTGATCAAACGGCTGGATCCAGCTGTTTATCAGAGCCTCAAGCGCGCTCTTGAGCTGGGCAAGTGGCCGGATGGCCGTAATTTGAGTGACGAGCAGCGGTCGATTTGCATGGAGGCCGTTATTTATTACGAAGACCACCACAACACACCGATGGAAGAGCGGGTCGGTTACCTCGACCGCGGTGAAAAGGCGGGGACTGCATGTGATCCCAGCGTCTCGCGCACGGCAGGGAAATCGTCAAACGGTGCGGCCGGCTCAGATCAGTACTTTGAGGTGAAGTCTTGACCGCATTGGTTGACGTCACCGGCCGCCTGCGCAAGATGCCTGCAGAGGCCGGTGAACCGGTCAGTTATACCATACGGGTGGGTGATACCCTCATACCCCTTAACGAGATGGTGGGGTACCCGTTGCAGTTTGATTTTGATGGCGTGATACGCTGCATCAACTGTGACCGTAAGACCAACAAAAGTTTCAGTCAGGGTTACTGCTATCCCTGTTTTCGCAAGCTGGCCGCCTGCGACAGCTGCATCATGAGCCCGGAAAAATGCCATTACCATGAGGGCACCTGCCGTGAGCCGGAGTGGGGAGAGACTCACTGCATGATTGAGCATGTGGTCTACCTGGCCAATTCGTCCGGCCTCAAGGTGGGCATAACCCGTGGCTCCCAGGTGCCAACCCGCTGGATCGACCAGGGTGCCGTCGATGCCATCCCGATGGTCAGGGTGGCTACCCGCCAGTTAGCGGGTTTTGTGGAGGTCGCGTGCAAGAAATACGTTGCGGACCGAACCAACTGGCGGGCCATGCTTAAAGGCGACGTGCCGGAGCTGGATCTGGTTGAGGAACGTCGCCGCATGCTGGAATTGGTCGCCGACGACTTGTCGGAATTGCGTGCCGCCCACGGTGAGAACAGTATCCGGGCTGTCGACGAAGACGGGTTGACTCTGAGTTATCCGGTCGAGGTATGGCCCCGGACGGTAAAAACCCATAATCTGGACAAAACGCCCACGGCGGACGGTGTGCTCCAGGGGATCAAGGGCCAATACCTGATCCTGGATACCGGTGTTATCAATATCCGTAAATACACCGGTTATGAAGTCCGCTTCCGGGTCTTCCCAAACCATTGAGCCCGGCCCAACGAATTCTGGAGAAAGTGAATGCGTACCAGTCAGCCACAGACCATTTTCCTCAAGGATTACCGTGTGCCCGCCTTTCTGGTGGACCATGTGGATCTGCGTTTTGAACTGTTTGAAGATGGGGCCAGGGTTCATTGCACCCTCGCCATGCGCCGGAACCCCGATAGCGGTTCCTCGGACAAGAGCCTTGAGCTCGACGGCGATAGCCTGACCACACTTGAATCGGTGAGCCTGGATGGCAGGCTCTTGGGGGGCAGCGGCTACGAAGACCGTGACGACAAACTCACCCTTCATGAAGTGCCGGATCAGTTTAATCTGGGGGTCGTGACCTGGATCGAACCCCAGAACAACACTCGCCTGGAAGGTCTGTACAAATCGTCGGGCATGTTCTGTACCCAGTGTGAAGCCGAAGGCTTCCGCTGTATTACGTACTTCCCTGACCGGCCCGATGTGATGGCCCGTTTCCGCACCCGCGTTGAGGCGGATAAAACCCGCTATCCCATCCTGTTATCCAACGGCAACGATGTTGAAAAGGGCGATCTGGCCGACGGCCGGCATTTTGTCACCTGGGAAGACCCATTTCCGAAGCCCTGCTACCTGTTTGCCCTAGTGGCCGGTGACCTCTTGGAGAAGCGGGACAGCTTCAAGACTATGTCAGGTCGTGACATTGATCTGCGCATGTACGTTGAGCCCCGCAATGCCGAAAAGTGTGACCACGCCATGGACTCGCTGAAACGCGCCATGCGCTGGGACGAGGAGGTGTATGGCCGCGAGTACGATCTGGATATTTTCATGATCGTCGCGGTGGATGACTTCAACATGGGCGCTATGGAGAACAAGGGGCTGAATATTTTCAACTCCTCGTGCGTACTGGCTAGTCAGGAAACCGCGACGGATATGGCGTTCCAGCGCATCGAGTCGATCGTGGCCCACGAGTATTTCCACAACTGGTCCGGTAATCGCGTGACCTGTCGGGACTGGTTCCAGCTCAGCCTGAAAGAAGGCTTCACGGTGTTTCGGGATTCCTGTTTTTCCGCCGATGTGGGTTCGCCCACCGTCAAACGGATTGAGGATGCGACCATGCTTCGCACCGCTCAGTTCGCCGAGGATGCTGGGCCAATGGCGCACCCGGTTCGTCCGGAATCCTACATGGAGATCACGAACTTCTACACGCTGACCATCTACGAGAAAGGTTCGGAGGTGGTAGGCATGATCCATACGCTGCTGGGGCCCGATCTGTTCCGCAAGGGCAGTGACCTGTACTTTGAACGGCATGACGGTCAGGCGGTGACAACGGACGATTTTGTCCGCGCTATGGAGGATGCCAGTGGTCGTGACCTGTCGCAGTTCCGTCTCTGGTACGAGCAGTCTGGCACGCCGGAACTGACGGTGCGGGATGAGTTTGATGATGCCGCCGGCATCTATCGTTTGACCATCGGCCAGTCGATTCCGGACACACCGGGCCAGACCAATAAGAAGCCACAGCACATTCCGTTTTCCATCGGACTTCTGGGTGCCGATGGTCAGTCGTTGCCACTGAAGCTGACCGCGGATGATGCCGAGGCGCCAATGGATAGGGTCCTGGAATTGACCGATGCCAGTCATACCTTCGAATTCCACGGCGTGTCAGAGCGGCCAGTGCCTTCATTGCTGCGGGGTTTCTCGGCGCCGGTGCGAGTGTTCTACCCGTGGACGCGGGAGCAGCTCACCTTCCTGATGAGCCACGATTCCGACGGTTTCAATCGCTGGGACGCAGGACAGCGACTGGCGGTGGACGTTATTAACTCCCAGATAGCATCAGCAGGTGAGGACTTGGATGCCGGCCTGATTGAGGCGTATCGCAGCCTGCTGGCGGATTCGTCCCTGGATCAGGCGCTGGTTGCCAAAATGCTGCAACTGCCATCCGAAGCCTATCTGATCGAACTGGCCGATCAGCCCAATGTACCGGCCATCCACAGGGCCCGTGAACGCGTGCTTGCGCATCTGGCGAGAGCGCTAAGGGACGAGCTTCTGGCCTGCTACCATCGCAATACCCTGAGTGGCGATTACGAGGTGACGCCGGAGGCTGTGGCGCGTCGTAGCCTGCGGAATACTGCCCTGGCTTGGCTCCTGCACATAGATGACGAAGAGGGCCGGGCGCTGGCAACAAGCCAGTTTAACGAATCCGATAACATGACCGATCGCATGGGCGCCCTTCGTGCCCTGGTGAACTCCGGTTACGAAAAAGATCAGGAACAGGCGCTTGCAGGCTTCTACCAACAGTGGAAGGACGACCCGCAGGTGGTTGAGCAATGGTTCGCGGTGCAGTCGGGCAGTAGCCGCACCGGAGGCCTGCGCAAAATCCATGAACTGATGGAGCATCCGGCGTTCGACTGGAAGAACCCCAACAAGATCCGCTCGGTGATCGGGGTGTTTGCGGGCCAGAATCTCCCTGCTTTCCACGCAGAAGATGGCGCGGGTTACCGGTTCCTGGCGGAGCAGGTGCGGAAGCTGGACGACAGCAACCCACAGATTGCGGCGCGGCTGGTGTCTCCGCTGACCCGCTGGCGCAAATTTGCGCCGGTTCACGGTGAGCAGATGAAGTTGGCGCTAGAGACGATTCGGGACAAATCCGGCCTGTCGCGGGATGTCTACGAGGTGGTGCACAAGAGCCTCGCTGGCAAGTAGCGACAACGATAAAGGTGTGTATCCGTCTGCCGCAACGCGGGGCCTGTCACAGGCGGATACAAAATCGCACTTTCGGTCGATAGACAATGTTGGCCAATCGGCTACTCTGTCGGGAGCCGATATTCCAGACAACACAATAAGAAAAGCCTTCCACAGGGCTTTCAGACAGGTTTAAGGTTAAAAAATGACATACAAAAACAATGTGATTTTGGGCAGTCTGTTTGCTCTTTCAGTTTTTGCCATGCCAGTCAGTTCCGCCGTTTCCAGCAGTGAAGCTGCTCGTCTGGGGCAGGATCTCACGCCGTTTGGTTCCGTGAAAGCCGGTAACGAGGCAGGCACCATCCCCGCCTGGACGGGTGGACTCACCGAAGCCCCAACCGGATATGAGGGGAGCGGTCAGCACCACATCAACCCGTTCCCGGATGATGAGGTGTTATTCACCATCAGCGCGTCCAACATGGATCAGTACGACGAGTACCTGACCGACGGCCTTCGCGCCATGCTCGACACTTATCCGACCACCTTCCGTATTCCAGTCTATAAGAGCCGGCGCACACACGCGGTGCCGGATTGGGTTGCTGACAATACCAGGGAAAATGCCGTAGAGGCCAAGGTGGTGGGCAAGGGCGAGGGCATCGATGGTGCCTTTGCAGGTTATCCTTTCCCCATCCTGCACGGCAATAACGAGCAAAAAGCCTGGCAGGTTATCTGGAATCACCTGACTCGCTGGCGTGGCGTTTCCGTAACCCGCCGCTCAAGCGAAGTGGCAGTGCAGCCGGATGGCGATTACTCCCTTGTGACCTCTCAACAGGAAGCCTTCTTCAATTACTACAACCCTGAGGGTAGTGAAGAAGAACTCGATAACGTTATTTTCTATTATCTGTCGTTCACCCAGTCGCCACCTCGCCTCGCCGGTGGTGCCATCCTGATTCACGAAACCCTGAACCAGATTATCAACCCGCGTAATGGTTGGGGCTACAACGCCGGCCAGCGCCGCGTTCGGCGTGCACCGAACCTGGGCTACGACTCCCCGATTGCAGCCGCCGACAATCTGCGAACAGCCGATGACACCGATATCTTTAACGGTGCCCTGGACCGCTACAATTGGGAATACGAGGGAATGCGGGAGATCTACGTTCCCTACAACAATTACCGCATTGGTGAGCAGGGCACCCCTTACTCCGAAATCCTCGGCATTTCACATCTGAATCCGGACCTCACCCGTTGGGAACTCCATCGGGTACATGTTGTGGAAGCGACCCTGAAGGAAGGTGAGCGCCATATCTACGGCAAGCGTCGCTTCTATGTGGATGCCGATAGCTGGAATACCTTGCTGCTGGACCAGTACGATGGTCGTGGAGAGCTCTGGCGTGTGACCATGGGCCTGGCGAAAAACTATTATGAACTGCCAGGCGTCTGGACAGTGCTGGATGTCTACCATGATCTGCAGGCCCGTCGTTATCACGTCCTGGGTCTGGATACTGAAGAGGGTTCCACCCGGAAGTTTACCAACGACGTGCCCAATCGGCGGTATTTCTCGCCAGCCTCCCTGCGTCGCAGGAGCGTGCGTTAACGTTTTGGCTCGTTGTTAGGACACGGTTTGCGCCAGAGACGGATGGCGACGGATATACCGGTGGTCGGAAGGCCACCGGTATATTCATAGTATTAGCCGGTACGACCGGCGAAATCAGAGTGACACTGTTCAACACAACATATAGGCAATCTGAATGGCTACAAGGTTGATGTGCAAGACTCTGGGAGCGGCCTGTCTTGGACTATCCATGGCATTGTCCGCCCCTACGGTGTTTGCGCTTGCAGATATCATCGAAACCCCATCCCGGCCCACTACGCTTGCACCAGAGCATCTGCTCAATGATGTCGACACGGCGGGCGAACGAATCGTGGCGGCCGGTGTGCGTGGTCATATTATATTTTCCGATGATGGTGGTGAAACCTGGGTGCAGGGCGAGGTTCCGGTATCCGTTACATTGACCGGCGTGGACTTTGGCACTGAACAACATGGCTGGGTCGTTGGGCACAGTGGTGTTGTCCTCCATTCAGACGATGCGGGCGAAAGTTGGGACATTCAGCTCACCGGCATCCGTGCTGCTGAATTGGCGATTGAAAGTCGCCAGGAGCAGATCGATGAAATGGAACAGAAGCTGGAAGAAGCCCCAGAGGACGAGAAAGACGACCTAGATTGGGCATTGGGCGACCTGTATTTCTCGCTGGAAAATCTGCAGGCCGACCTTGAAATCGGCCCGGTGAACCCGTTTCTGGATGTCTGGTTTGAAAATGAGAACCACGGTTTTGTTGTCGGTGCTTATGGGATGTTTCTGCGCACGACAGACGGCGGAAAGACCTGGAAAGACTGGGCACCAAAGCTTGAGAACCCCAGCAGTTTTCACCTGAACAGTATCGGCCGCATTACTGGCGGTGGCCTGGTAATCGTTGGTGAAGCGGGACAGATTTTCGTGTCCGTAGACGGAGGCGATAGCTGGGAGAGACGTGAGAGCCCTTATGAAGGCTCCCTGTTCGGGGCCATAGGAACCGGTAGTGTGAATGAAATACTTGCATTCGGTTTGCGCGGGAATATCTTCTTTTCGTCCGACCTGGGCAGAAGCTGGAAAGTAGTGCCCAGCGAGTCAGATGCAACCCTCAATGATGGCACGGTGTCCGAAGACGGCCGTATCACGTTGGTTGGCAATGGTGGCGCAGTGTTAATGAGCACCGACGGTGGAGAAACTTTCCGTCCTTACTTCCGGAATGACCGGGAAGGGGTGATGGATGTTGTCCCCGTATCCGGAACCAATCTACTGGTTGTGGGCGAGGGTGGTGTGAAGCACACCGACGCCCGCGGCAAGAATCTTCAATAACGCCCTGATGCGGCACCAACAGATAGAAAATTAGAGGGGCTTTTGAATGTCGAACCCGAAGCATGACAAGGGCGAGCATTACCTGACTACACCGAAGGCAGAACCGTTCCTGGAGCGACTGATCTTCAACAATCGGGCCATTATCCTGATTGCCTTTTTCTTCCTGGCGCTGTTTCTTGGCTACAACGCAGTCAAGATTGAGCCGGATGCCAGTTTCGAGCGGATGATTCCGTTGGAGCATCCCTACATCGTCAACATGCTTGACCATCGGGACGATCTGGAGAACCTGGGTAACTTTGTGCGTATCGCCGTAGAAGTGGAAGAGGGCGATATCTTCACAGCCGAGTATATGGAAACCCTGAAGCAGATCACCGACGAGGTGTTCTATCTCAATGGGGTGGACCGTTCCGGATTGAAATCACTCTGGACCTCCAACGTTCGCTGGGTTGAGGTGACTGAGCAAGGGTTCCAGGGCGGCACCGTGATCCCGGACGGTTACGACGGCTCCCGGGACACCCTTGAACAGCTGCGTCAGAACGTACTCCGTTCGAACGAAGTAGGGCGCCTGATTTCTGACAACTTCCGTTCTACCATCGTGTACGCGCCGCTTTATGAGAACAATCCTGAAACTGGCGAGCCGCTGGACTATGGTGAGTTCTCGCGCCAGTTGGAAGAAAAGATCCGGGACAAGTACGAGGCGCAGAACCCAAACATTGAAATCCACATTGTCGGTTTCGCCAAGAAAGTGGGCGACCTCATCGAGGGTATTGGCTCCATCGCCTGGTTTGCGGGCATTACCATTATCCTGACGACCCTGTTGTTGTTCGGGTACTCCCGTTGTATTACCGGCACACTGGTTCCAGTGTTTACCTCCATCATCGCGGTGTTCCTGCAGTTAGGTACATTGAGACTGTTAGGGTATGGCCTGGATCCGTACTCGGTACTGGTCCCGTTCCTCGTATTTGCGATCGGCATCAGTCACGGCGTTCAGATCGTGAATGCCATGGCGGTGGAAGCCGCTAAAGGGTTTGATTCCGTTACTGCTGCGCGCCTCGCGTTCCGGGCGCTGTATATCCCGGGCATGCTGGCTCTGATCTCAGACGCCTTCGGCTTCCTGACGCTGTTCTTCATTGAAATTGACGTGATACGGGATCTGGCCGTCGCTGCCGGTATTGGTGTGGCGTTTGTCATCCTGACCAACCTGGTATTGCACGTACTGATCATGTCGTATCTTGGCATTTCCAAGGGCGGCGTTCGTCATGTGCAAAATCATGGTGAAAAGCAGGATCGCAAATGGCGCGTTATGTCTTACTTCGCACACCCGGGTGTGGCACCGATCTCGCTGTTGATAGCGGTTATTGGCCTGGGTCTTGGTCTTTATTACAAGCAGGGCCTGAAAGTCGGTGACCTTGATCAGGGCGCACCGGAGTTGCGGGCCGATTCCCGCTATAACAAGGACAATGCCTACATCATCGACAACTACTCAACGAGTGCTGATGTGTTGGTAGTGATGGTGAAAACCGAGGAAGAACAGTGTACCCAGTACAATGTTCTCCGCGCCATGGACAACCTCCAGTGGGAGCTCCAGAACACTCCTGGCGTGCAGTCCTCGGCGTCATTGGCTGATGTGTCCAAGATTGTTACCAAGGCACTGAACGAGGGCAACTGGAAGTGGTACGAAATTTCCCGCAACCAGACCATTATCAATGCCTCGATCCGTGAGGCGCCAGCCGGCCTGATCAACACGAATTGCGACCTGACACCGGTGCTTGTTTTCCTTGAGGATCACAAGGCAGAAACGCTGGAAACCGTCACCGAGCGCGTTGAGGAGTTTGCCAGCAACAATAACAGCGACGAATACACGTTCATGCTGGCCGCCGGTAACGCGGGCGTCGAAGCAGCCACGAACGATGTCATCTCGAGCGCGAAGAACATGATGCTGGTGTTCGTCTATGGTGTGGTCGCGTCACTGTGCCTGCTGACATTCCGTTCGATCCGCGCAGTCCTCTGTATCCTGGTCCCGCTGGGCCTGACGTCGATCCTGGCCGAGGCGATCATGGCGATGTCAGGTATTGGTATCAAGGTAGCGACGTTGCCGGTTATTGCGCTGGGCGTGGGTATTGGTGTCGACTACGGTATCTATATCTACAGCAAACTCGAGAAATTCCTGCTGGAGGGCAAGACACTCCAGGAAGCGTATTTCGAGACCCTGAGGTCTACCGGTAAGGCGGTTATCTTTACCGGTGTCACGCTGGGTATTGGTGTGGTTACCTGGATCTTCTCGCCAATCAAGTTCCAGGCAGATATGGGGCTGCTGCTGTTCTTCATGTTCATCTGGAACATGGTGGGTTCTATCTGGCTGCTGCCGGCCCTGGCGCGTTTCCTCCTGCGCCCGGATCGAATGGTTGCCAAGGCCCGCGCGAACAAATAATATTCGCGACCGCTTGAACAAAAAAGCCCGCTCTGCGGGCTTTTTTGTTTTTTTGCTCAAGTGGTTAGCGAGCTAACCCTTGCTTTATTTATATCGAAAAGTGGTCTATGTTTTAAGGCGAAAGTGGAGAGTGTCCGTGTCGTTACGCGGGCCCAAAAAAGCAATAATGAACAGATAAGGGAAAAGTCATGGCACTGAAACAGAAATTTTCCGCACTTGCAGTTGCGGCAGCGGTCAGCCTCGGAACCGCCTCTACAGCGGTTAATGCGCAGGAGCAGAAATTTGTCACCATCGGTACCGGGGGGGTAACCGGTGTTTACTATCCGGCTGGTGGCGCGATTTGTCGCCTGGTTAACATGGATCGTAAGGAGCATGGTATTCGCTGCTCTGTAGAGAGCACCGGCGGTTCAGTCTATAACCTGAACGCGATTCGCCAGGGTGAATTGGACCTGGCGGTAGCCCAGTCCGACTGGCAGTACCACGCCTATAATGGCACCAGCCAGTTCGAGGACGACGGAAAGAACGAGAAGCTACGTGCTGTGTTCTCGTTGCACCCGGAGCCATTCACGGTGGTCGCCAGCAAGGGATCCGGTATCAAGACATTTGAAGATCTTGAAGGCAAGCGGGTCTCCGTCGGTAACCCTGGTTCCGGACAGCGCGCCACAGCGGAAGTGCTGATGGATGAAATGGGCTGGACCATGGACAAGTTCGCGCTTCCGGCAGAACTGAAGGCAGCAGAGCAGTCCCAGGCCCTGTGTGATGGCAACATTGATGCGTTCTTCTACACCGTTGGCCACCCTTCCGGTGCCATCAAGGAAGCGACCACATCCTGTGATAGTGTGATCGTCAGCGTCAGTAACGAGGCTACCAAGAAGCTGGTTGCAGACAATCCTTATTACCGTGAAGCGGTGATCCCGGGTGGTATGTACCGTGGTTCTGATAACGACGTGACCACATTCGGTGTGGCAGCAACGTTCGTATCATCTACCGACGTATCTGAGGACGTGGTTTACGAAGTGGTCAAGGCTGTATTCGAGAACTTTGACAGCTTCAAGCGCCTGCATCCTGCGTTTGCTAACCTGAAGAAAGAAGAAATGGTGTCTGACGCGCTGAGTGCTCCCCTGCACCCTGGCGCGGCAAAATACTATAAAGAAGCCGGCCTGATCGATTGATCCTGTAACCGGTAAAACGACACCGCGGGCATGCCTGCCCGCGGTGTCTTGATCTCCGACCCGCTATATTCTTACAGGACCCAGCTATGACCAATAGCGAACCGAGAGCCGGGGATACAGTCGACAGCAAGAAAGTTGCAGAGGTTCTCCAAACCGAAACCGGTGGAAGGGCTGCGACTGGTACGGCTGCGAAGATTCTTTTTGTCGTCCCTCTGCTTTGGTCCCTCTTTCAGCTATGGATAGCGTCACCGCTCCCTTACATTGTTGAGTTCGGTGTTTTTAACTCGACGGAAGCAAGATCCATTCATCTCGCCTTTGCGGCGTTCCTCGCGTTTGCGGCTTATCCCATGATTCGCGGCCGAAACGTCGACCACGTTCCGATTTATGACTGGGTTCTTGCCTTGGCTGCCGCTTTTGCAGCTTCTTATCTCTACCTGTTCTACGACCAGCTTGCGACGCGTCCGGGTTCGCCTATTACCCAGGACCTGATCATTGCACTTGGTGGTCTGGTGCTGCTTCTGGAAGCGACTCGCCGCGCTTTGGGGCTGCCGCTGACCATCGTTGCTGGTGTGTTTCTTATCTACGCGCTGGCCGGCCCCTATATGCCGGATGTGATCTCCCACAAAGGGGCCAGTCTGAGCAAGCTGTCTTCCCACATGTGGTTGGGTACGGAAGGTGTGTTTGGCGTCGCCCTCGGGGTTTCCACCAGTTTTGTCTTCCTATTCGTGTTGTTTGGTGCGCTGCTGGAACGAGCAGGGGCAGGCAACTACTTTATCCAGGTTGCCTACGCCATGCTCGGGCATATGCGCGGCGGTCCCGCCAAGGCTGCGGTAGTCTCCAGCGGTCTGAGTGGCGTGATTTCAGGTTCGTCCATCGCTAACGTGGTGACGACCGGCACCTTTACCATCCCCCTGATGAAGCGGGTTGGTTTTCCAGCCACCAAGGCAGGTGCTGTTGAGGTGGCCGCATCTACCAACGGTCAGTTGACGCCTCCCATTATGGGCGCGGCGGCTTTCCTGATGGTTGAGTACGTGGGTATTTCCTACCTGGAAGTGATCAAGCATGCCATCCTGCCGGCGCTGATCTCTTACGTAGCGCTCATCTACATCGTTCACCTTGAGGCATGCAAGCTCAAGATGAAGGGTATTGAACGTCCCAATCGTCCGACTCTCGCGCAGCGCATGCTGAATTGGGTTGTGATTCTGATCGGCCTGAGTGCTCTCACGTTCATCGTGTATTACGGCATTGGCTGGTTGAAGGTGGTTCTGGGCGAAGCGGCTGTGTGGGTTCTCGGGCCGCTGCTGCTGTTCGTTTATATAGCGCTGGTCTGGTACTCCACCCGCTTTCCGGAACTGGCTCAGGACGACCCTGAGTCCTCAATGGATACGCTGCCGGACGTGGGGCCAACGGTTAAGACCGGCTTGTACTTCCTGTTGCCGGTGGTGGTCCTGGTCTGGTGTCTCACCGTTGAACGGTTCTCGCCCCAGCTATCAGCATTCTGGGCCACGGTGTTCATGATTTTCATCGTGGTCACTCAACAGCCACTGAAGGCTTTTTTCCGCAAAAAGGGTCACTTCCTTGCGGAAACCAAAACCGGCCTCGTTGACCTCACTCTCTCGCTGGTAACGGGCGCGCGGAACATGGTTGGTATTGGTGTGGCGACAGCCACCGCCGGTATCGTGGTGGGCACGGTGACGCTGACAGGTATCGGCCTGGTGATGACCCAGTTTGTGGAGTTTATCTCCGGCGGCAACCTGCTGCTGATGCTGATTTTTACAGCGATTATCAGCCTGATTCTGGGTATGGGGCTGCCCACGACCGCCAACTACATCGTGGTTTCCACGTTGATGGCTCCGGTTATCGTGACACTGGGCGCGCAGAGCGGCTTGTTGGTGCCTTTGATCGCTGTACACCTGTCTCTTATACACATCTCCGAGCCCACGAGACGGACTCCTATCT
>CAJXOQ010000030.1 GCA_913057975.1 uncultured Marinobacter sp. | reverse complement strand
ATCTACACCTCTCTATTCGTCGGCAGCGTCAGATGTGTATAAGAGACAGGACCCAAACCGCTAGCCTTCGGTAAGCCAAGGCTCGGCCCCGCCAGACGAACACAGCGATTCCCGTGCCAGTATCCAAAAGACAATTTCAACTTACTGTTTTTAATATTTTTAATGCGACAAGGAACAAACACTCAACACGACTGATCGAGATAAACTGTTCCAGTAATGAAACAGAGTCGGTGGGGAAAAAGATAAAACAGACAGTTTATGTTTTAATTTCAGACGCCTAGAAGAAAACGTTACTGTAAAAAAACAAAACCCCGCGCAAGGCGGGGTTTCGTGGTCTGAAACGAGCATCTCAGCCCGCTTCAGTGACAACCGAACCGTTGTTTAGAACTGGTTCATAGTGTTGTCTTTACCACCAGCCTTCAGGGCTGCGTCGCCCGCGAAGAACTCCTTGTGATCATCGCCGATGTTGGAACCGGCCATGTCCTGGTGCCTTACAGTCGCGATACCCTGACGGATTTCCTTACGCTGAACGCCTGCAACGTAAGCCAGCATGCCTTCGTCACCGAAGTAGCCCTTGGCCAGGTTGTCGGTAGACAGAGCAGCCGTGTGATAAGTCGGCAGAGTGATCAGATGGTGGAAGATACCGGCTTCACGTGACCCGTCACGCTGGAAGTTGGCAGTCCACTCATCGGCCAGCTTGCCAAGATCGGTTTCGTCGTACTTGGCATTCATCAGGTCGGCGCGCTCGTAGGCGGATACGTCCTTGCCTTCTTCCTTCCATGCATCGAATACCTGCTGACGGAAGTTCAGGGTCCAGTTGAAGGACGGGCTGTTGTTGTAAACCAGCTTGGCATCGGGAACCACTTCCTTGATGCGGTTAACCATGGCCGCGATCTGGCCAACGTGGGGCTTCTCGGTTTCGATCCACAGCAGATCAGCACCGTTCTGCAAGCTGGTAATACAGTCCAGAACCACACGGTCTTCGCCAGTGCCAGGCTTGAACTGGAACAGGCCAGACGCCAGACGCTTGGGACGAACCAGCTGGCCTTTCTGCTTGATTACAACGTCGCCGTTGTTGATGTCTTCAGCCTTCTCGATCACTTCACCGTCGATGAAGCTGTTGTACTGGTCGCCCAGGTCGCCCGGCTCTTCAGTAACAGCGATCTTCTGGGTCAGGCCAGCGCCCAGGGAGTCGGTACGGGCAACGATCACACCATCGTCCACACCCAGCTCAAGGAAAGCCAGACGTACAGCGTTGATCTTGGACAGGAAGTCGGCGTGAGGAACGGTCACTTTGCCGTCCTGGTGGCCACACTGCTTCTCGTCGGATACCTGGTTCTCGATCTGGATACAGCAAGCGCCTGCTTCGATCATCTGCTTGGCCAGCAGGTACGTTGCTTCGGCGTTACCGAAACCAGCGTCGATGTCGGCAATGATGGGCACGACGTGAGTTTCGTGGTTGTCGATCTGCTTGATCAGCTCGTCAGCCTTGGCGTTGTCGCCAGCGTTCTGAGCTTCTTCCAGGGCGCGGAACAGGTGATTCAGTTCCCAGGCATCCGCCTGACGCAGGAAGGTGTAAAGTTCTTCGATCAGACCAGATACAGCGGTCTTCTCGTGCATGGACTGGTCAGGCAGAGGGCCAAACTCGGAGCGCAGGGCGGCAACCATCCAGCCAGACAGGTACAGGTAACGACGCTTGGTGGTACCGAAGTGCTTCTTGATGGACAGCAGCTTCTGCTGACCGATGAAGCCATGCCAGCAACCCAGGGACTGGGTGTACTGAGCCGTGTCCTTGTCGTAGTTCGCCATGTCTTCGCGCATGATTTTCGCGGTGAACTTGGCGATGTCCAGACCAGTCTTGAATTTGTTCTGGGCGCGCATGCGGGCCGCGTGCTCGGGCTTGATGGCGTTCCAGGTCGGGTTTTGCTTCAGCAGGGAAGCGATGGCGTCAACGTCTTTTGCGTATGGCATGGTCTCAGTCCTGTCTTCTAAGGTTTGAGGTGCTCTTTTATGAAGCATAAAAGCGACTTCAGCGAGCCAGCGTCCGTTCAAAAAATAACCAGGCCGCTGACATTGACGATTACTTTAGTGGCTTTGATTTTATAATTGAAATTTATATTATCTATATTCAGCATTTTTTACATGAATGTAGAAGCCTCTCTCTCTCAGGCATTGCAAAGGACAACGAGCCGATCAGCGCTATTCAGGTCAAGGTACTCGTCCCGTGGCGGGCTCAGAGCCAGATGTCGCCCCAGCGCGTCGGGCTGTGCGCGCCAGACGCCCAGCGCCACTTCTCCCTCCGCAGCGACCGTTTTCTCCAGTACCTGAAAATCCGCGCTGGCAGGCAATGGATAGTCCCGGGGATCCCGGAACTGCACCTCAGCACCGCCCACCGTAAACAGCTCATCCAGCACCACCCTCAGCTCCCGCCTCAGGGCGACCTGGGCGAGCACGTGACTGATGATCATCGGGCTGATCAGCATTTCGCTCTGGTGGCCCATCAACAGGTTTCGATTGTCCGGGTCGCTCAGTTCCATGATCAGTTGCGGGCGTTTACCGCCTTCACTCAACAGGTCTTCCAGTTGCAGGTAACCCACCATGGCACGGGCGTCGGCTTCCTCGCCGGACGCCAGGCGATCACTGCTCAACAGCATGATGGAGTCATAGTTAAGCGGCCCAACGCGCCTCAACTCGCCTTCCACCATGTAATCCGCTTCGATGTGGCGGCAGCTCACCTCCCGCCGCTCCCCCAGGTAGCGGTCAATTTCCTGTTCCCGCTCCTTGGCCGGCACCACTGAAACGAGATCTACCTCGAACCGCCGTTGGCTGTAGCTGGAAAACTCATCAATCAGGCTTGGCACCCGGCGGTTCCACCCCAACACAAGAATCCTGTGAACCCCGCCTGAAAACGAGACGGCCCGGCTTGCGGGTTCACCTCGAGCGATAACAGGCAGCGGTGGCACCTTCGAATCCGACTCGGTTTCGGTGTAGTCCCTGGCCATCATGACAACGCGGTCCCCAGCCTCAATCACCGTGTCTGACGAGGCCGGCATCCTCACCATCCAAGCCTTGCCCGAGCGCTTCAGAATACCCAGCACAATTGCCTGGGGCCGCAGAGAAGCCAATTCGCCAAGGGACAATCCCGCCAGGGCGTCGCCACCCCGGATGTAGATTTCGCAACCCTCACCGGCGGTCAGCAGTTCGTTGTAAATTTCCGACAACCCCGGATGGAGGATGTTCTGCACCATCAGCCGGCTTATGGTGGCGTCGCCGGCCACCACTTCCACCTCTCCGGGATAGGCGCGCTCGATCACCGCGAGCTTGCGCACATCCTGTATCTCGGCAATGACAAAGGGCAGCGACGCCCCCAGATGCCGTGCCTGGGCGGCAATGGACAGCAGCGCCTTCACCGTCTCCACGTCCGATGTCACCAGGCTGCCTGCTTGATGGGAGGCGCTAGGCACAATCACTGCCGCAGCATCCAGGCAGGCAACCCGCTGCAGGGCATCCGGCTGGATGGCAGCGCCGGCGCGCAGGATGATCTGACGAGACTTGCGCCCGATCCCGGGCTCGTCACGTAACTCATGCACCTGGGCCGCCGAGGCATGCTCGGAAAGCACCACCAGACGCAAGCGGTTGGTTTCACGTTTTTCCAGGAAACGGCGCATGCGCCCTGATGACCCCAGCAACTCGCCCAGCAGCGGTAAGGTCTGGCTGGTCCAGCCCAGAACTACGATGTGATTTCTCAGCGTAACCGGGGTTAGCCCCCGCTCCAGGTCGGTCATTTTGGCGATCAACCAGCGCGTCAGGATCGCCACCAGCGTGCCCATGAAAACCACATAACCACTGACAGTGAGAATGGTGGACACAAACCGCTGCCAGTTACCCACATCGTCCCCCAGATAGCCCGGGTCCGTCAGCCGAAGAAATGCCCACCAGATGGCGTCGCCGACATCTTCAAACGGCGTTCCGAGCGGGATCACCAGCAAGCCGCCGACAAGCGAAATAATGCCGATAAAGACACCTACCACCAACAACTGAAAGCCCGCACCTTTTACGAGTTGGCGCTCAACAATGAACTTCACGCGGTCAACAAAACGAAAGGGGATCATGATCGTCCTTCTGGCCAGATGGGGAATGCCGGTAGCATAGCGCAGAACGTATGGAATAAAACCGCACTGGACCTGCCAAGCCGGTTTATTGGACCACACCCACATCAACATACGTCCTTGATGTGTTCATGTTATTGACTAATTATTAATTTAAATTACAATCATTCTCATTCGTATTTGATATGAGAATGCAATGATCCAACCTGTCGCCCGGTTACCTCGTTTCCTCACAGTCTATTGCACCCTCTTCGCGTGCTCACCCTCTGTCGTGTCCGCCACGACGGAGCCGGCATCAACACCGTCGGGGGAAACACTGTACCTCGACGAAATCGTTGTGACCGGCACCCGTAATCCGCGAAAGGTTAGCGATACACCCGTTCGTACCGAGGTGGTCTCGCGGGAAGAAATCCGCGACACCCATGCCCGTACCGTTAAGGACGCTCTGCAGAATGTACCCGGGCTGCTGCTTCGGCAGATCCATGGTAAGGCTGGCTACGAGGTGTGGATGCAGGGACTCAACGCCGACCAGGTTCTTGTCCTGATCGACGGCCTGCCGCAGACAGCCACCACGGGCTCCTCCGTGGACGTCACCCAGCTCGACACGCTGGATATTGAACGCATCGAGGTAGTGAAAGGGGCGGTGTCGGCCCAGTACGGCAGCTCCGCCATGGGTGGAGTGATTAATATCATTACCCGTCCTATTTCTGAAGGTACCAGCGGTGAATTCACTGTAGATGGCGGCACTTACGGTGACCAGAACCCCAGCGGTGAATCCCTCGACTTTTCGAGGCGAAACGGTCAGGCCAGCCTTTCAGTGGGAGGCGAAACAATGCGCTGGCGCCTGACGGCGAGCCAGCGGGAAACCGATGGGATTGATCCGGAGCCAGAGACCTGGGCGCGCCCCGGCGATGCCGTGGAGCGGACCAATATCGCCAACCGCCTGGAGTGGCTGCCCGCTGATGGTCACCGGATATACGCTCAGTTGGGGTACTTCCGGGAGGATGCGGAGTCACATTACGTGGAAGCGAATCCCGGCAACCCGCTCAATGCAGGCAAGAACGAGATTGCCGAACGCCTGCGTGGCGCAGTGATCGGACAACACACATCTGCCGGCGGCCCCGAGTGGCACTGGAGTCTGCTGCACGAAAATCTCGAAAACCTCACCGACAAATATACGGCCAACAGTCGCTTCGACTTCCGTGACGCCACTCATACGGTCTCCAGGGCCTCGGGTTGGACTCAGTTCGAGCCCTTCGCCACCAACCAGCTACAACTGGGCCTCGACCTCAACCACAACAGCCTTGAACAGTACAAGGACGGGACCACAGAACTGACTGAGGACGGCGATATCACCCGAAACGGCAAGGAGCTCTGGTTCCAGAACACCTGGTTTGCCGGAGATGACTGGGAGTGGGTCGTGGGCATGAGATACCAGGATGACTCCGATTTCGGTAGTCACACAGCGCCCAAAATCAATGCTCGCTACGATCTGTTCAACACCGAATCCACCAACCTCTACCTCCGTGGTGGCTGGGGCATTGGCTACCGGGTGCCCAACCTGAAAGAACGTCACTATGTATTCGACCACAGTCAGCTTGGCTATATCGTAAACGGCAACCCGGAACTGGAACCGGAAGAATCCGATAGCTACCAGCTTGGGCTGGGAATTACCTTCACCAACAGGGCCTGGCTGGAAGTAAACGGCTTCTACAACGACGTTGATCATTTGATCCAGACTGAGCTGGACACGGAGGCCACCGCGAGTCGCAACGATGGCATTCAGGTTTTCCGTTACGCCAATGTTGAACGTGCCCGAACCCAAGGTGCCGAACTCACGGTAGGCTGGCAGATACAGCCCGGCTGGAAGATTTCAGCGGGCTACACCTACCTTGACGCCAAAGATCTGGATACCGACGAGCGCCTGACCCGACGCCCCAGACATCAGGGACAAATGTCTATTGACGGCACAATGCCTCTGCCTGGTATGAGCTGGCTTGCCCGCATTCGCAGTCAGAGCGACGAAGTCGTGAATGCCGAGACCGACGCCACCTCCCCTGCCTTCACCACCCTGGACCTGAAACTCAACCAGGACATTGGCCAACACCTGCGCCTCTTTACCGGCATCAACAACGTCACTGACGCCCAACGCAATTTTAACGACGCCGCCGATTTTGGCCCCGTGTCCGGCCGCTTTATTTACGTCGGCCTGACATGGGGCTTTGGCAACAAACTTTAGCACCACTCAATCCACAAGGACCCGCACCATGAACCGATCATCATCACTTCTTCCAATAGCCGTCGCCAGCGTATTGCTGTCCGCCTGTGGTGGCGGGAGCAGCAACGACATCGTTGATTCCGACGACAACGGCGGCGGCAACGGGCTGCCCGATAACGTCAGCGCCCAGCAGATTGATGCCAGCAGCAGCGATACCGCCGCCTATATGAATCTGGACACCGGCAACGTGCTGACGATGACCGACGAAGAGGCTGCTGCCTCCAGCGACTGGCACCTGGCGTTCAAGCGCAACAATATCCAGCTCAACAGCGGTGCTTCCGGCCCCGGACAGGTCGCGGGTGCGGTCGCCGCCGATCAGGCGGATTTCTATACGAACAGCGGCGAACCCAACAGCAGCGTTTTCCTTAATGCCACAGCCGATAGCGAGTTGGAGCATCTACTTGCTGAAATGTCCGAGCCATCAGCCTGGACCGATGACGCATTGGTTAGCCAGTTTGGCGAAGACTGGTACATATACAATTTCAGCAACGGCAACATGACGGCCAACCCCGAAAATGGCTGGCTAGTACGCTCTGCCGAAGGTGATAGCTATGCCCGTTTACAGGTCAACGAATTTGACTTCCCGACCCGCACTGGAGAAGGGATCAAGAGTTTCCGGATCGACTTTGATGTGCAACCATCAGCCCAGTCAACCTTCACTGGCATAGCCACCTTTACCGGTAGCATTCCCTCTACCGGCGGCGACCTCTGCTTCGACTTCGACAGCGACGCTACTGTTGGCTGCGATACTGACACCTGGGATATCAACCTCGGTTTCAGCGGCCGCGACATATACCTGCGCACCAACAGCGGCTCATCCGGTGATGGTGATGGAGGTGCATTCGGCGCTTTCGAATGGACCGACCTCGAAGTCTATACCAGTGCGACCGTATCCCCCGGCGGAGAAAGCATCACCCATCACTACGAAGCGGATACAAGCAGTGGCATCTTCACAGATTCTTCCTGGTACGCCTACAACCTCCAGGGGGCGCACAAGCTATGGCCAAACTACCGCGTCTACCTGATTGACACCGACAGCACCGATGACGCCTCACCCATCTATGCGATGCAGGTCACCGGTTACTACAACGACAGCGGCGAGAGCGGACACCCGGCCGTTCGATGGATGCCCGTCGAACTGACCACAGCGAACTGAAGAGACCAGACCCATGGCAACCGACTCCACTGTTATGTCACCAAGAGATCAACTGGCGCAGCGCTGGGCGGTCCTTCGAGAGGACAACCCGAAACTGCGCATCCGCCAGGCCGCCAACGAGCTACAGGTCAGTGAACTGGAACTGTTGCTGTGCCGTGAACCGGAAGATGTCCGGCCGCTGAAGCCCGAATTCCCCGCATTGCTGGAAGCGATGGAAAGCGTAGGCGAGGTGATGATTCTGTCCCGCAACGAATCCGTGGTGCATGAAGTCACCGGCACCTTCAAGGGCTTCCACACCTCCAACTCCGGAGCCATGGGGCTGGCGGTCGGTCAGATGGATGTCCGCGTCTTCTTCCGGCAATGGCACTTTGGCTACCAGGTGCAGGAACAGGTCCGTTCCGGGCTGCGGGAAAGCCTGCAGTTCTTCGATGCCCACGGCCAGGCCATTCAGAAAATCTACCGCACCGACAATACCGACGCTGAAAGCTGGCAGGCACTGCTGGGGCAATTCCTGGCAGACGCCAGCGCCTCGCCTGATATCCAGCCGGCGCGCGCGCCCCTGAAACGTGCCGACAGGCAAGGCATCGACGCCGAAGCCCTGCGCCAGGACTGGGCCAGCCTGAAAGATGTTCACCACTTCAACGCCATGCTCAAGCGACATTCCGTCGATCGGCTGACGGCGCTGGAACTGGTGGGCCCCACCTATGCAAGACGCCTGGACTCTGCCGAGGGCGAGGCAACCAGCCCGGAACAGAGCGCGCTGGGCCAGCTTCTGACACTGGTTAGGGAAAGCCAGTGCCCGATCATGGTCTTTGTGGGCAACCCCGGCATTGTCCAGATCCACACCGGCCCTGTGGGACGTGTGCTTCCCACCGGCCCCTGGCTGAACATCCTCGATCCGTCATTCAACCTACACGCCAACGTGTCGTCGATCCGACAGTGGTGGCGAGTCCAACGGCCCAGTAGCGACGGCCCGGTGACTTCCCTGGAAGGTTACGACGCCAACAGCGAACTGGTCGTCACCCTGTTTGGATCCCGCAAGCCCGGTCAACCCGAAAGTCCCCAGTGGCAACATGAGATGCGAACCCTGGAGAGCCAGCTATGCGGTTGATTGCAGCCCTTTTTTGCGCCATCGCAACGACCGCCGCCCAGGCGGAGGAAAGCAGGATCATCAGTGCCGATGGTGCCGTCACTGAAACCATCATCGCCCTGGGGGCCGGCGCGCAGTTGGCTGGCGTGGACACCACCAGCCACTACCCGCCGGAGGTCATCGCGGAACTGCCGAAGGTGGGTTACCTCCGGGCCCTGCCAGTGGAGGGCATCCTGTCACTGAAACCAACCCGGTTGATTACCACCGAGGAAGCCGGCCCCAAACAAACCCTGGAACAGATCGCAGCCGCGGGCGTGGAAGTGGTGCGGTTACCAGTGGTCAGGGACGTCACGTCGGCGCTGGCACGGATCCGCCAGGTGGGTGAACTGGTGGATCAACAGGACGAGGCGAAACTCCTGACACAAAACATCGCCGACGAGGTGGATACCCTGAAGCAGAGCATGGCTCAGAAGCCGCCGGCCCGGGTATTGATTCTGCTGGCCGCCGGCGACCATGGCGTCATGCTGGGTGGAAAGGGCACCGCGGCGGACGCCCTGCTCCTGTCCCTGGGGCTTCAAAGTGCGTTGCCGGATGTCACCGGGTTCAAACCCGCCAGCCGGGAAGCCTTGCTGGCCTCGAACCCGGACGCCATCGTTATAGCCGAAGCCCGGCCCGGTCAGTTCCGGCAGGAGCAGTGGCCCGAACTGACCCAGCTCAAGGCCTGGAAGGAGGGTAACCGGGTAACCGCCAACGCCATGATGCTGCTAGGCTTCGGCCCCCGTCTGGCGGAGGCCCTGCAGACCGTCGCCGCCACTATTCCCGATGAACCAACGCTCAGCGATGCGGGGTTCGGAACCCATGCACACTGAGGACGTGCGTCGCCTGCCAGCTCCGATTGGCTATGGCGCACTGCTTGCACTGATTACTGGCGCCGCCGTACTGGCGGTATCCAGCGGTGCGTATCCGGTGACCGTTGAAGACCTGACGCGAATGTTCAGCGGCAGCGTAGCGACCGACAGCACCGCGCAGTTTGTGCTGTGGGAAGTCCGCCTGCCCCGTTTGCTGCTAGGTTTGCTGACTGGCGCGGTACTCGCGGTTTCCGGCGCTCTGCTGCAGGGGCTTTTTCGCAACCCGCTGGCCGACCCAGGCTTGATCGGCGTGTCCAGCGGGGCTGCACTTGCTGCGGTGGCAGTGATCGTACTTGGTGGCAGCAGCCTTGCAAGCTGGACAGCCCTCACTGGGCGCTGGGCTCTGCCGCTGGCGGCATTCATCGGCGGAACACTGACCACACTATTGGCATGGCGTATCGCTCACCGACAGGGACAAACCAGCGTCGCTCTGCTCCTTCTGGCGGGCATCGCCATCAATGCTATTGCTGGCGCCGGAACGGGCCTGCTGACCTACCATGCTGACGACAATGCCTTGCGCTCACTGACGTTCTGGACCATGGGCAGCCTCGCCCATGCTCAATGGCAGGACCTCTGGATGGCCGGGCCATGGATGCTGATGACCCTTATCGTTGCACCCCTGCTCGCCAGACCACTGGACGCCTTCCTGCTCGGGGAACCCATTGCTGGCCACCTGGGCTACTCCACTACTTGGGTAAAACGCGGGGCCATATTGCTGGCGGCTCTTGGCGTGGGATCAGCCGTCGCGGTAACGGGGCTAATCGGATTTGTTGGGCTGGTGGTTCCACACCTCCTGCGCCAGATTTTCGGGGCTGGCCACCGCCTGCTCCTGCCCGCCTGCGCGCTCGGAGGCGCAGCACTGCTGGTGCTAGCGGATTGTCTGGCCAGGGTAGTTGTCGCCCCGGCGGAGCTCCCGATTGGCCTGGTTATGGCATTACTCGGTGGTCCGTTCTTCCTTATCCTGCTGATGCGCAACCGCTTTTCCTGAGGCCTCAATGACTCCCTTTTCATACTCCCAATCCACGGATAAAACCAGCCCGACACACCCGTGCCCACTACTGGACATCGACAACCTGGATAGCAGCCTTGGCAACCGGCAGATCCTTGAGGGTGTCAGCCTGTCACTGGCAAGGGGGGAGCTTGTGGCACTCCTGGGCCCCAACGGGGCTGGAAAATCCACCTTGATTCGCACACTGGCCGGAGAATTACCGTCGCCGGCCCGGCGGATACACGTCGATGGCAGAGCTATGGAGCAATGGACCAGTGCAGAACTGGCTCGTCACCGAGCCGTTATGCCACAGAAGGTGGACCTCCAGTTCCCCATGACGGTACAGGAAGTTGTGGCGCTGGGACGCCCACGGGAAAACGCGGAGCAACGCCGGCGTATCATCCGCGCTCTTCTGACACGGTTAGATATCGCCCACCTGGAAACCCGACTTGTTCCCACCCTCTCGGGCGGAGAGCAGCAACGGGTCCAACTGGCACGGGTGCTGGCACAGGTTTGGGAAAGACCGGACCCTCGCTTGCTGCTGCTCGACGAATGCACCTCGGCCCTGGACCCGGCGCATCAGCAGCAGGTGTTTCAGCAACTGTGCCAGTTGGCCAGGGAAGGGTTTGGATTACTGGTGGCAGTGCACGACCTGAACCTGGCTGCCCAGTACGCCGACCGCCTGATACTGATGAAGGATGGCAAGGTTTTCGCAGACGGCCTGCCCGCTTCTGTCCTGACCGAGCCTAACCTGCGAGATGTGTACGGTTTGCACTCCCGGGTAGAACTCTTGCCTGAAGGTTATCCGCTGGTGATTCCTCAGACACCAACACGCCCAGATTCAACTCATCCCGCCAGGCATGCATTACCACAGGAAGGATTGACGGGCGCAACGTCCCACAGCATCGTATAGTTTCTCTAACATTCCTGATAATGGTCCCTGCGGGGGCTACAGATTGGCCAGCTCTCCATGTCCTACACATCGATCACAATGTCCCTCCTGGCAATACCACTGATTGCAGGTTGTTCCGTGATGACACCAGCCCCTCGGCAGGAACCACCAAAAACCCATTACCAGGCTCTCGTGGTGGAGGCTGCCACCGGAGTGCCGGTATCGCTGACGGACCTGGCGAAGCGGCTTGCGGACAAGGACGTGGTAGTGATCGGTGAGTACCACGGCCACCAGGGATCGCACCTGTTGCAGTCCCGGCTGCAGGCCCACCTTTACCGGCATCGCCCGAAACAGGTGTTGACCATGGAACAGTTCGAGGTGGACCGGCAGCCGGTTCTGGATCGGTACCTGGCCGATAAAATAGGCGAAATGGAACTGGTGGAGGATGCCGGCGCCTGGCCAATCTACAAGTACGCCTACCGACCGTTGGTGGAATTTGCCCGGGTCCGGGACCTACCTGTTATTGCCGCCAACGCGCCTGCCGACATCGTCCGCTGCGTGGGGCGTGAGGGTCCTGGTTATCTGGAAGAGCTGTCCCCCGAGCAGGCACGTTTTATCCCCGACGCCCCCTTCGCGGGCAACGATGACTACCGGGAGAAATTCTTTGGCACCATGGGTGGCCAGCATGGCGCCGCCGGCAATGAGCGGCTGCAGAACACCTATCACGCCCAGTTATTGCGGGATAACACCATGGCAAGCCGGATACTGGCCGCGCTGGAACGTCATCCCGGCCACCAGGTCGTTCACCTGACAGGCACCTTTCACAGCGAGGATCGCCTGGGCACGGTAGCCGCCCTGTTGCAGCGACAGCCCAACCTGACCGTAGCGGTTATCAGCCCGGTTTTTACCGGAACGTCGTCCGATAAAAGCGAACTGTCGGTCATTGAAAACCGTAACAAGGGCGACTATCTGTATTTCCTGCTGCCCCTGCCCGAGGAGTACCGGGACGAAGCACGAGGGCGCGAGGCGATGCTGGAAAAGTTCAGCAAGGCGCCCGAAACAACCTGTGACTAAGGACTAAGCCCCTGCGGCCGCATGGAGCGCACCGGCAACACCGCCCCCGGCCATTGACTCAGCGCCGCCGCTTGAGCGAGCGGTTGATAATAACGGTTTCCGGCTCGCCGTGACCTGCGATGGCAGCCAGCGCCCGGTCCAGCGTTGCCTCGGCAATGGCTTCGTGTTTTTGGGGTAACGAGTGAACCTTGACCGGCAGGAAATCCAGCAGCCGATCATCTCCGAAGGTAGCCATTCTGAGAGACTGCGGCAAGCCTCCCGGCTGCTCCAGCAGCACGTCGAGCACCCCTTGTAAGAGGGTGTACGAGGCGGTAATCAACGCATCCGGAAGCCCCTGATCCGCCAGCACCTGCTGCATCAGTCGGGCGCCGGAGGCTCGGTCATAGTGTTCACCGCTGTAGACCGCCCATTGTCCACTGCGACTCCGAGCCACCTCCTCAAAGCCCTCGCGGCGCTCCCGTGTCATCGCCAGCGCCGGCACCGCATCAAGCCAGACCACCGACCCGGCGCCAGGTTCCAGCACCGAACGGGCCAGAGTGGCTGCGCCCTTACGATTGTCGCTCACCACGCAACTGACCACACCCGGTGATTGCGACCGGTCCACCGCGATCACCGGCAGGTCTTCCCGCTGCAACTGTTGGTAGAAGGGGTCATTCGGTGGCAGGGCACTCGCAACGATCAGGGCATCGCATCGCCTTGCCTTGAGAGAACGTGCCAGCTCGCGCTCGGTATCCGGGTCATCCCCGGATCCGGCAATCAGAAGCTGATAGCCCCGGGCGCGGGCACCCTGCTCCAGCAGTTTGGCCAGACGGGCGTAACTGGCGTTTTCCAGGTCCGGCAGGATAAACCCCAGAGTGCGGCTCGCCCCGCCACGCAGCGATGCGGCTTGCGGGTCGATCTGGAAGTGGTTGTCCCGCGCGACCGCCATCACCTTGTCGATAGTCGCCGGCTTGATCCGGCGAGCCGGCCCCTGACCATTGATAACGTAGCTGGCTGTGGTGCGGGACACCCCCGCCAGGCGGGCAAGTTCTGCAAGGGTCATGGGGCCGATTCCTCCTGGGCACAGATTGCTTGATTTCTGATCATATCTGTTTCATGATTCATTTTATGTTTGCTGACACGATTCAGCAACTCCCATTTTCACTGGCAGTGACCAATATCCTGATCGTCAGTGCCGGCACCACACAACAACAAGGCGAGGCTACCCACATGCTGACGCTAACAGCCAATGATATCCGCCTGGGCTGCACTGCAACCGACTGGCAGGATGCCCTGAACCAGGCCAGCCAGGAACTGCAGGACGCAGGCCGGACCACTCCCGACTACCACGCGGGCATGCTGGCCAGGGAGCAACAGTCCTCCACCGTCCTTGGTAACGGCATTGCCATCCCCCACGGCACACCCGAAAGCCGCGACGCGGTTACCAGCACAGGCATCCGGGTGTTGCAGTTTCCAGGCGGCGTTACCTGGCATGACAACGCCACGGTGTACGTCCTGGTCGCCATTGCGGCCCAGTCAGATGAGCATCTGGATATCCTGCGCCACCTGACCCGCGTACTGGACAAACCCGGCTTGTCACGGAAACTGGCCGAAGCCGATGACACCGAGGCGCTGGTGACCCTATTGTCGAAAGAACCAGTGGTGCCTAAATGCGACGCTCAGACCCTTTGCCTGGGTGTTAACACCCGGACCACCAGCGAACTGGCCATCAGCGCTGCTGCGCGGCTGCAGGGGTTGAGCTGTGTCGACGCCAGCTTTATGAAAGAAATTGTCAGCCAGCCACCCGTGGGGCTGGGCCAGGGGTTTTGGCTGGTTCACCACAGCGTTGGCAGTATCCGACCTGCGCTGGCACTGGCAACCCCCAAAGAACCCAGCGACGACCTCGCCGGCGTTTTCTGTCTGGCGGGCCCTGGCGACGACTGCCGCGAACTGCTGGAGCGTATCGATAATTTCCTGGCCCAGAACATCCCTCTGGAAAGTCAGTCCGTGGATGCCGTACTTTCCCGGCTTTCCGGTGAGCAAGCCAATGCGGTCAGCGACCGGGTGCGCCTGCTGAATACCCATGGCCTTCACGCCCGGCCCGCCAAACAGCTGGTACAGGAAGCCCGTCAGCACAACGCAGACATTCGCATCCGCCTGGAAGACGGCGATGGCAATTCGGTATCGGCGACCAGTCTCACCCGGATCATCGGCCTCGGTGCCCGCAGAGGGCAAACCCTGATCATCTCCGCAACCGGCGACGATGCGGAACAGGCGGTAGAAGCCGTTTGCCAGGCCATCAATGATGGACTCGGAGAAACCGTCTCCCCGCTTCGACAACAACAGAGCAAGCTGGCGCCTGCCGAAGCGGAACCCGAACCTCTGATCGATGACGAACCCCTGAAAGCGGTCGCCGCCTCACCGGGCCTGGCTCTCGCACCCGCTTTTGTAATGCGTCAGCCAACATTGGACTACCCGTCCACCGCCAGCGATGCCGGTGAACAGACCAGCCGACTGGGCCGCGCCATCGACGAAGCCGACGGACAACTGCGCACGCTAATCCGCCAGGCCGAAGGCGGTGAGGCAGCACCGATTCTGTCGGTGCATGTGGAAATGCTCCAGGACGACGATCTCTACCAGGCCGCCCTGGAAACCATCAACGAAGGCGCGTCCGCCGAAGCCGGCTGGTGGCACGCCATTGATACCGCCGCGCGGGCTCAGGAAGCACTGGCGGACCGGTTGCTGGCCGAACGGGCGGCAGATTTGCGGGATGTTGGCCGGCGCGTGCTGGCCAACCTCTGTGGGGTGGCCATGCCGACACCGCCGGACGAACCCTATGTACTGGTGGCGGACGATCTGGGCCCTTCCGATGTGGCAAGGCTGGACACCCAGCGCGTTCGCGGCCTGATCACAGCCCGTGGTGGCGCCACATCCCACAGCGCCATCCTGGCTCGGGCGCTGGGGCTTCCTGCCGTGGTCGGGGCTGGTGATCGAATCCTGACCATCAGCAACGGAACGGACCTGGTGGTCGACGGCGAACGCGGCTGCCTCGTGCCCAACCCCGGCGCCGAACGCCGCGACCGCATTGACCGTCGCCTGGACCAACTCACCCGCCTGCAGGCGGACGCCTACGAGTGCCGGAACGAGCCAGCCACCACCACCGACGGCCACACCATCGACGTATGCGCCAACCTTGGCAACACGGCCCACACCCCGGATGCCGTCGACCGGGGCGCCGATGGCATTGGTCTGCTGCGTACCGAGTTCATTTTCATGGAACACCCGGACGCGCCTGACCTGGACACCCAGGTGAAGGAGTATCGCCATGCCTTCGACGCCCTCAACGGCCTGCCACTGGTCGCACGCACCCTCGATGTGGGTGGCGACAAGCCACTGGATTACTGGCCCCTTCCCCATGAGGACAACCCCTTCCTTGGGCTGCGCGGTATTCGCCTGTCACTGACGCGACCGGAGATTCTCGAAACCCAGGTGCGCGCGCTGCTGACGGCTGCCGACAACCGCCCACTGCGAATCATGTTTCCCATGGTCAAAGACCTGGAAGAGTTTCGCGCGGCCAAGGCCATCGTCGAACGGGTCCGCGCCGAGATTCCCTGCCAGGGCCTCCAGGTGGGCGTGATGATTGAAGTGCCCTCCTGCGCCCTGCTGGCCCACACCCTGGCACCGGAAGTGGATTTTTTCTCGGTGGGCACCAATGACCTCACTCAGTACACCCTGGCCATCGACCGTGGCCACGGCCAGCTTTCGGCCGAGTCCGACGGGTTGCACCCCTCGGTACTGCAACTGATCCGCATGACCGTCGAAGCCGCCCATGCTCACCAACGCTGGGTAGGTATCTGTGGCGAGCTGGCCTCCGACCCACAGGCTATTCCGGTACTGCTGGGCCTGGATGTGGACGAGCTCTCGGTGACCAGCCGGCGAGTGCCACTAGTCAAAGCCTGTATCCGAGGGCTGAGCCGGGAACACGCCCGTGAACAGGCGAAACTGGCGCTGGGCAAGGCCACCGCAGCCGAAGTGCGCGACGCCCTGGAGACACTGTAATGGCCCGCGTACTCACCATCACCCTGAACCCGGCGCTGGACCTCAATGCCGAAACCGACTCAATCCGGCTGGGTAACGTGAACCGCTCTCGGTCCACACGCCTGGAAGCTGCCGGCAAAGGCATTAACCTGGGCCGTGTGCTGTCACGTCTCGGCCATACCGTGACCGTGTCCGGACTGCTGGGAGAGATCAACGCCGCGCCCTTCGATCGCCTGTTCTCGTCTGACATCCTGGCAGACCACTTTGTCCGCATCCCCGGGCAGAATCGCATCAACGTGAAAATTGCCGAGGGCGATGGTCGTGTGACCGATCTGAACGGGCCCGGATTTGACGTACCCGCGGATGCCCTGGACCGATTAAAGACACGCCTGGGTAACTTGAACAACAGGTTCGATGCCGTTGCCATTGCTGGCAGCCTGCCCGTCGGCTTTCCGCCCGAGGCACTGGCGGAACTGGTCACCCTGGCTCGCGAAGCAGACATCCCCGTATGGCTGGATACCAGCGGCGCAGGCCTCACAGCCGGGCTTAAGGCGCTGCCAGACGGCATCAAGCCAAATACGGAAGAGCTGGCCGAATGGGCCGGGCACCCTCTGGAGAGCCTGGACGCCATCGCCGAGGCAGGTCGCTCACTTCAGGCCACCGGCATCGCCAATGTGGTGATTTCCATGGGCGAAAAAGGCGTGCTCTGGCTGTCGCCGAAGGGCAACTGGCAAGCGTCGCCACCGCCCGTGACCGCCACAAGCACCGTCTGCGCCGGAGACACTTTGCTGGCCGGAATGATTCACGGCCTGCTCGAACGTCACCACCCGGAACAGGTGCTGTCGACCGCCACCGCGCTGTCGGCCGAGTGCGTTCGCCACATTGGCGTTGGCGATCCAATGGCCGACGACTTCACCCAACTGATTCAGCAAACCCGCGTCACTCTCTTTACCCCCTGGCCCGGGCACAACAACAATGGGGAGATGCCATCATGAAACTGATCATTGTAACCGCCTGCCCTCAGGGCGTGGCCACCAGCTTCCTGGCGGCCCGGGCCCTGGAACGGGCCGCGCAGCATAAGGGCTGGGAAGCCAGAACAGACATTCGCAGCCAGCAGCAACCACTGTCTTCCCTGCCCGAGGATGTCATCGCCTCGGCGGACCTGGTCGTTGCCGCAACAGGAACACCAACGGACCTGAACGCCTACGCCGGCAAACGCCTCTATCAGGTCCCGGTAACGGCCGCCCTGCCCGATCCCGCGTCGATTCTGGACCAGGCCGAAAAGCAGGCCGAGCCCTATCAACCAACAGAGGCTTCACAGCCCGAGCCTGCCACCTCAGGTAACGCAGGCAAACGCATTGTCGCCGTCACCGCCTGCCCCACCGGTGTCGCCCACACTTTTATGGCGGCAGAAGCCCTGACCGCCGCCGCGACCGCTGCTGGCCATCAGATCCGCGTGGAAACCCAGGGCTCCGTGGGTGCCCAGGATCCGCTGACCGCTGAGGAAATCGAGGCGGCGGATCTGGTGATCCTGGCCTGTGATATCGAAGTCGACCCCAGCCGTTTTGCCGGCAAGCGGCTTTGGCGCACGTCCACCGGCAGCGCCCTGAAAAAACCGGGGCCCACCATTGATGACGCCATCACCAATGCCTCTGTCGAGGAAGGCCAGAAAAAAGCGACCTCAGGAGGTGGTGGCGAGAAACGCGGCCCCTACAAGCATTTGCTGACGGGCGTATCTTTCATGCTGCCCATGGTGGTGGCCGGCGGCCTGCTGATCGCCCTGTCGTTTGTGTTCGGCATTGACGCATTCGAAGAGGAAGGCACCCTGGCAGCCGCGCTGATGCAGATCGGCGGCGGCACCGCCTTCCAGTTGATGATTCCTCTGTTGGCCGGCTATATCGCCTGGTCCATTGCCGACCGGCCAGGCCTGGCTCCGGGCATGATCGGTGGCTATCTGGCCAGTACCCTTGGCGCCGGTTTTCTTGGTGGCATCATCGCCGGCTTCCTGGCCGGTTATGTGGCGCGCTTCATCAGCCAGAAACTGCCGATGCCAGAGAGTGTCGAATCCCTCAAACCCATCCTGATCATTCCGCTGCTGGCCAGTCTGGTCACCGGCCTTGGCATGATCTACGTGGTCGGCGAACCCGCTGCCGCCCTGATGGATGGGCTGACCAGTTTCCTGGAAGGCATGGGCACCACCAACGCCATCCTGCTGGGCGGCATTCTCGGGGCCATGATGTGCTTTGACCTGGGCGGGCCGGTGAACAAGGCCGCCTATACCTTCGGTGTCGGTTTACTCTCAGAAGGCAGCGGTGGTTCGGCCCCCATGGCGGCGATCATGGCCGCGGGCATGGTGCCGGCCATCGGTATGGGTGTGGCGAGCTTTATTGCTCGCGCCAAGTTTGCAGAGGCCGAACGGCAGGCCGGGCGGGCCTCCTTTGTGCTGGGGCTGTGCTTTATCTCTGAAGGTGCGATCCCCTTCATGGCCAAAGACCCACTACGCGTGATCCCGGTGTGCATGGTGGGAGGCGCCATCACCGGAGCCCTGTCCATGCTGTTCACCGTCAAACTCATGGCACCCCACGGCGGTCTGTTCGTGCTCGCCATTCCCAATGCGGTAAGCACGGTACTGCCCTATGTGGCCGCCATTGCCATCGGTTCGCTGGTGATCGGGTTTGGCTATGCCATGATCAAGACAGGCAAGGCCGAGGTGGCAACCGCCTCCTCTTAGCAGACCTCCCCTCCGGGGGCGCTTGACGCCCCCGGTATTTGCGGCGATGGTATCCGCCAGATCCACACACAAGGACGCCGTGATGAAAATTCTGTCTGCCCTGATCCTGGCGATTGCCGCCATTGTTTCCGCATCGCTCATCGCCGACGGCCTGACCGGGCTACGCACCGGAGACCGGTTCGTCACCGTCAAGGGCGTTGCGGAACGGGAGGTACAGGCGGACCTTGCACTGTGGCCCCTGCGTTTCGTCGCCACCGGCAACAGCCTGGACGAAGCTCGCGAAAAGGCCCACAGCAGCCGCGAAGCCATCATGGCGTTTCTCAAGCTGCAGGCCATCGATACCGACGCGGTGGAACTGCAACGTCTGGACGTTACGGACACCCGCGCCAATCCCTACCAGGAAAGCAACGGCCAGAAGTTCATCATCAACCAGACCCTGATGGTTCGCAGCGACGACATCGATCGCATTCGCCAGGCCGCGCAGTCTGTCAGTGAACTGGTGGATTCCGGCGTCATTCTGTCATCCGATTATGGCCCAGGCGGGCCGACTTACCTGTTTAACCGGTTGAACGACATCAAACCCGAGATGATTGCCGAGGCCACCGCCGCCGCCCGCGAGGCCGCCGCACAGTTTGCCAGGGATGCAAAAACTGAATTGGGGAACCTGCGCCGCGCCAATCAGGGCGTGTTCCAGATCCTGGCCCGAGACCAGGCACCAGGCGTCAGCGAAGGCCAACAGCCGATTAAAACCGTCCGGGTGGTGACCACCGTGGAGTACTATCTTAAATAGGCAGTCGCCACCGGCTACTGGGTCTGCACCATTTCATCGGTAACCTGATAGCGGCCGGCCAGCCAATGCAGGATCTCCCTGGCGGCCGGGTGATCAAAGCGGCCATAACATTCCGTCAGCGCCTGATGGCGTTCGGTACTGAGCCTGTGCAAGCCGGCATCCTGCAACAGGAGCAGATCGGCCTGTACCTGCTGAGCCAAGTCTTTGCCCAACACTTCCTTGGCGGCCAGTTGGAAGGCCTTGCCATACTGGTAGCCGGGCCCCTGTTCGTAGCTACGGGCCAGGGTGATAGCCGGAATCGCAGTGAGCGTTGGCTGTAACGCGGGATTAATGGCGTGGCCAGAGAGATACGGGCCGTTGGCCGCCGGCCTGCCGGTGAATGCCCGCAGGTGAAGATGCCGGGACATACGGTCACCGTCGTTCACCGGGTAGTTATCCCACAGCACCGGCTTGCGCCCCAGTGCTTCTGAAACACGCTGCAGATGGCCCTGCGATATCTCTCGCGAACACACCTCCTCGCCCGTCCAGAACACCTGCACGGACGGGTCCAGTGCCTTGCCAAGATCTTCCAGGTAATGCTCAGGACGGGGACCGAACACCCGGTCCAGCACCGGATCATCGGAGTAGTAGCTGGGGCAGACCGTCAGTTGGTCCGCTGTACTGCGTTCTGCCACCCAGTGAATGATCTCCGCCTGTCGGGCCGCCAGTTCCGGCGTATCGCTATTCATGTCGTCAAACAGGATCGCCAGGTCGGTGATACCCAGTTGATCAAACGCTGCCAGTTTTTGCGTCAGCGCGGTTTTCGCCGAGCCATCGAAATTGTTGAACACCTCGAACGGGCTCAGGCCAATGCCGAACCGGACTCCGTGACTGCCACAAAACCGGGCGAAATCAGCCAGCTCATCGGCCTCCGCTTGCGGATGCGGCTCACTCCACCGGCGCCGGAGAAAAGCATCCGCCTTGGGTGCGTACCAATAGTTCCGATAACCATGGGGAGCCAGTGCCGCAACCAGCTGCCGACGCTCTTCCCAGCTCCACAAAGGGCCATAGAAGCCTTCAATGATTCCCAGTGGGGGTTGCTCTGCCATGGGCGTTTCCATTTCGCGAGTACACAGATGGTTTATCGTCCTGAGGGTATCTCATCAGGCCGTGGGGGTCACCGGACAAGTTTAGCAATGTCGGCTAGACTTCTCGTACTGATGATGTAGTGATGAGTAGTAATGAGCAGTGACGATTCACATCCGCTCTCCGATTACCCATGTGGATAAGGAGCCTGGCAAATGGACATTAAAAGCTTTGAAGACCTGATCGAGTGGGCTCGCGAGCTCCACGCCCACCTGTCCCGATGTTTGTCGGAGTGCTCAACAAAGAACAAGGAGGAGCGAGCCCGGGCACTGCTGACGTATCTGTCGGACCATGAGGCCGAACTGGAGCGCATCACGGCAGAGTTCGAGAAACAGGCCGATTCAAAGGCTCTGAAAACAAGACTCTACGACTACCTGAACGACGAACACAAGGCCATCAAAACCCACCGCACCTGCGATGATCATTACGCCAGTCTCGACTTCGACAGCATTGTCCGAGAGGTGTTCGACTTCCATGATCAACTCATCGACCTGTATGACAGCCTGGCCGGCAAGGCCGAGATTCCGGAAGCGAAAGAACTCGCTGAATCCCTACGCGCCATGGAGGAGAACGAAGCCATGAGGCTGGCGAGGCAGATTGGCATGATGGATGATGTTTGATCGCCCTGCTGAAAAGCATATCGTCAGCCCATCGGACTCAGCAGGAAACGGGCCCGCTAAGGGCCCCGCTCAAATAATTGCCTGCATCAGGCATCGGGTGTAAGTTTTTTGATCTCTGACCAAGAGATAACACGGTTGAACTGGATCGTTTCAAACACCTCCTTTGCGTTGCTTTCGCCACTCATGAGCCATAACAACACCAGCGCCCCCTGATAAGACGGTACGCCGCCATTGCTGGTGATTCGATTTCGATCAACAACCACATTCTGATCGACGATTACATCGATCTTCGGAAACTGCCGCTGTAAATCCGGCTCACCGCCTGCCCAGGTTGTCGCTTGATAGCCGTCCAGAAGCCCGGCGTGAGCATAAAGGAACGCGCCGGAACAGTTGCTGGCCAGCCACTCCACCTTTTTGGCCTGATCTTTCATAAAACGGGTCAGGTCCTCGTTCTCAAAGAGCCAGTCCATATCGTAAGCACTGTTGACGATCAGAACATCCAGATCAAGATCGTCGTAGATAGTGGCATCGACCCGAAGCGTCAGCCCCTCCTCGGTCGTCACCGTTTTGTTTCGCTCTACGTTGATCAGCACAACCTCATAGTCTGAAAACCAGGCTTTTCGCGAGGCAACGCCGAAGACTTCGGCTGGTGCGACAGCGTCACTGGTCAGCACTTCGTCATAAACCAATACGCCAATTTTCTTGTCAGCGGCTGAGACGGAAAGGCTGAAGCCGGCCAGAACAAGAAACGTGAGTAAATAGTGAATGGAATGTCTCAAGAGCATGTCGGAATCTCCTTGCGAGTAGGCTTTCGGGTTTAATAAATCTCTATCGAGGTTGCCTAAAATCGCTTCTAACGATCAATCGAACAACCGGTCAATACATGCGTTGGTTTCCTCGAGCGCATTGTCGGAGCAACCGCTACTGAGAGCGGTATATTCCAGAGTGGCGGTTTTCACACTCCAAATGCCCAACATACCCAGAACGGCGGTCAGGTACGGTTCCTGAAAGTTCATGGGCGCGTACTCCCCACCCGGTTCGTAACCGTAACCACCCCGCACCAGCATCAGGTAGGCGGGTTTGTCGCTCAACATACCGACATACGGGCTACGCGGGTTATCAGGCACCAGTTTTGTTGTGACTCCCATGCGCACGACCTGATCGATGTACGCTTTTAACGTGCTGGGCACGGACAGGTTATGCATAGGACAACCAATCACGATGGTTGTCGCATTCTGAAGTTCCGCGACCAGCGCATCGCTGACTTTAAGAGCGGCTTCCTGAGCCGGACTCCTTGCTTCTTCCGGCGTAAAAGCGGCGCCGATCCATTGCTCATCCACGTGGGGAACAGGTTGGCGGCCTAGATCACGCTCAACAACCACACCGTCCGGGTTATTGTCAGCCCATAGACGGATAAAGCGCGCCGTCATCTGACGACTGTATGACGCACTCCCCTGAGGGCTGGCATTGATAACAAGCAGGTTCTTCATTCTTGGCCTTTTCTGGATCGCCTGATCAACTTTGAGGTTCAATGATACTCGGTTAAGGTTCATTAAAAAGAACCATGAATGATGATTTTCAATACACCATCAAAAAGCCACGCTGGAGCCACGCCCCCATGGATGATTTGCGTATAGAACTGAACCGCCAGGCCGGGACATCTTTGGTCGAACAGATCGTTGAAGCTATCGGCAAATCTATTTCCGAAGGCCGCTTGTATTCTGGGGCTCGCCTACCCTCGTGGAGAGATCTAAGCGCCCAGCTTGGAGTCGCACGCGGTACGGTGAAGTCCGCATATGAAAGGCTGATCGATGAACAATTGCTAGTCGCTCGTGGCGCGGCAGGTACCTTTGTCGCAGATCAACTGCCGATTGCACATCGCGCGGACACCAGTGATTTACGGGGGCCGTTGCCCGAGTTCTACCAGCACCCATTCGGCGACCCAGCCATGGTGTTCCAGGTTGGCATCCCAGCCCAGGACGTTTTTCCCTACAAGGTATGGTCGCGTATTGCCTCGCGCGCAGCCCGCGAGGCTGCCATGGCCTCCGTAAGCTATCCGGACCCACGTGGTGAACCAGCCTTACGTGCCGAAATCGCGGCTTACCTGTCGGTCGCACGAGGTCTTGTCTGCTCCCCCGCACAAGTCATTGTTACCTCAGGATACGCCGGCGCGCTTGGGTTGATCCTGCATGCACTTGACCTGAAGGGGGCAACCGCCTGGACGGAGGAGCCGGGCTATCCGATGACACGAACCGCTCTGTCCATGGCAGGGATCGAACCTGTTCCCGTCAGTGTCGATGAGCAGGGACTGGATGTTGACGATGGATTGGCGCGTGCACCCAATGCGGCATTGGCGATGGTAACCGCCAGCCAGCAGGCACCATTGGGCGTGACCTTGTCACTGGCGAGGCGTCACCAGTTACTCGAATGGGCGGCTCGACGCGGTAGCTGGATTATCGAAGACGACTATCTGAGTGAGTTGCAGCTCATCGGGCGCGCCGCTCCGGCCCTGGCATCGCAGGACAGTTACGGCCGCGTTGTTCATATCGGCACGTTTAGTAAAACCGTCAGCCCGGGTCTTCGTCTTGGCTTTATTGTGGTGCCACCGGCGCTGGCAAACCGGGTTGGCGACGTTGCCGCTGCTCTGGCTCCTGCCGCTTCGATCGCAAGCCAGAGAGCGCTCGGCGAGTTCATGCGAAAAGGTCATTACCTGCGCCATCTGCGTAGGATGAAACGGACCTACACCGCACGGCGCTCCTCCCTTCAGCGCGCCTTGAAAACATCCGCTGCAGATGAAGCCATGGCTGGCTTGGCGTTATTGCTCCGCTTGCCCGATGGCACAGACGACGCGAGGATTGCGCTTAACGCGCTGGAGTTCGGCCTGGCCCCTGCCCCACTGTCTACCTGGTACACCGATGCTGCGCGGGCCCGAAGCGGGTTGCTGCTGGGTATCACCAACATTCCGGACGAGGGGCTGGATGCATGCTGCAACCGACTGAAACAACTCGCCGGAATAGGTCAGGAACACGGGATTTAATTGAGATACTTATCGGTAGCCTGATTACCGATCAAGGCGTTATTGATGCTGGTCCGTTGGAATGGTGGAGATCCACTTTCCGGTTGCCAGCCGTGTTCGGTCAACATAAACTGTACATATATCGCTATGTTGGCGTTGGCTGTTGGTTTGCACCGATCGCAATTCGGAGCCAAGCCTCTTCAGAAGGTTGAGCGCATTCAAATAGCCGCCGCCATGCCAGATAGCTCGGCAGATATGCCGTCCCAACCCCATGAAACCGCGCCATCCAGCCCTTCAATCGACTCATGTAACTGTTGACGTTCTGTATGTGGTATTCCTTGCCGATCACTCTCTGATTATCGAGTGTGACCAGTCTGTGGTGGGCAATGCCGTGCTCGATGGAAAAGGTTTTATACCAGCTGTGACCATCTGAGCATAGAATCGAGTCAGGATTGATAATCGGCGTCAGAAAAGCATGAACCGTCGGTTTGTTTAATGCAGGATCCACCAGATCACTGATGTGACCGTTGCGGTCCCGTGCAATAAGTACTGGAATTTTGTCCGCTTTATGCTTCCTGTTACTTTGCCCGCCACGCTTCCTGGAACTGCGATGGGTGATGTTGCGTTTGCCTTTGCAGGACTCGGCAAAGAAGGTTTCATCCACTTCGACAATGCCGGAAAGGGCATTCGCGTTGGCGTTTGCACTGGCCGTTAGAAAACGGTGACGCCACCGGAAAGCTGTCTTTAAATCAATGCCTACTCGGCCTGCCGATACCCGCAGGGTCAGGCTGTCTGGACTTACCCCGGTCCACTAGACACTCCTGGCCTATGATTGGACTTACCCCGGTCCACTAGACACTCCTGGCCTATGATTAGAGCATAGGAGGAACTGTCATGAGCAGCCAACGTTATCCCCGGGAATTCAAAGATGAAGCGGTCCGCCAAGTGCTGGAGCGGGGCTACACCGTCGCCGAAGTATCGCAACGACTGGGAGTCTCGGCTCACAGCCTCTACAAATGGGTTAAGGCCGTGAAGCCGGATAAGTCTGATGAACAGGCTGCCGAATTGGTTGAAGCCAAGAGCGAGATTCTCAGGCTGCGTGCCCAGATGCGCCGGGTTGAAGAAGAGCGGGATATCCTAAAAAAGGCCGCTCGGTACTTTGCCAGAGAGCCCGAGTAAAGTACCGGTTCATCAACGATCACCGACACCAATTCGACACCATGACCATGTGTCGCGTGCTCCAAGTGGCTCGCAGCGGGTTTTATCAATGGCTGCATAAGCCCTTGTCTGACCGAGCGATTGATGACCAGCGGCTGCTAGCGCAGATCCTGGCGTCTTACCAGGGCAGCTCTGGCGTGTACGGCGCGCCACGGGTGTTTCTAGACCTTCGGGAGGCGGGCGAAACCTGCGGCAAGAACCGAGTCGCCCGGTTGATGAAAGAGCATAAAATCAAAGCACTACGAGGCTATAAAGCGCCCAGGGTGATCGCCGGGAGGCCGTCGATCCTTACCCCGAACAAGCTTCAGCGCGAATTCACGGTGAGTCACCCGGACAAAGCCTGGGTGACCGACATTACCTATCTCCGCACCTGGCAAGGCTGGTTGTATCTGGCGGTGGTGGTCGACCTGTTTTCGCGTCGTGTGGTGGGTTGGTCCATGAAACCCACGCTGCACCGCAGCCTGGTGGTCGATGCCTTGCTGATGGCGGTTTGGCGTCGCCGACCGAAGGACACCGTGCTGGTGCATTCCGACCAAGGCTCGCAATACGGCAGTGATGACTGGCATCGTTTCTGCCTTGCTCACAACCTGGATCCGAGCATGAGTCGTCGAGGTAATTGCTGGGATAATGCGGTGGCAGAATCCTTCTTCAGCAGCCTAAAAAAGGAACGAGTCAGGAAGCGGATCTACAAAACCCGTGACCTGGCTAAGGCGGATGTGTTCGACTACATCGAAGTATTTTACAACCGAGTCCGACGTCATACTCATCTGGGTGGCGTCAGCCCAGAGGCCTTTGAAATGGCCTCCGTTTGAGGCTGGGGTGTGTCATGTGCATTGGGGTAAGTCCACTTCACTAACTTCCCCTATATCTCAAAAGCCCAAGGCATAACGTCGGGTTAAAGCCGATAATCCGATACATCTGCTGTAAGATAAATCCTACCCTCTTTGCAGATCTATCTGCTTTAGCCGGTTGCCCGAAAACCAGACAATGCCGTCGAGTCGTTTGATCAGGACGATCGAGACTCAACGCCGGCAAGGATGCCTGGCAAACGCGACACCTGCCAAGTGGTGTGACTCGCCGGGGAGAGGACTGGTATCAATTTCTGTCTTCAATTCCTTTCGACAAAGCCTCAGATCAGGCGCAGTTAAGTAGCCCACTCCGTTCGCGAAAGTACCAGTGAAAAAACGTTTGTAGTGAAACCATAAAGTGGCCGCGTTTTGTAACCATAAATTGTCCGAACCTAAACAAAAGCGAACATTGGGGGTCCTTTGCAAAGATGCACGCTCCCATTGGACAGCGGACCTTTTTACGGCGACGAGATGGTCAAAACATCATGTCTAGCGCGTTGCATTGTGTTAAACTTGAGTATCGTTGACAGTAGAAAGTTAGGATTACACAGTGCCGACAGAGCGCAAGGAGCAGGTGAAGCAGGTACAATCGGGCGTTCAGTCGGTTGAAACTAGCTATCGTGTGCTCAATGCTCTTATGTCTGTGGGCGGTTCCTGCGGTCTAAAGACTCTATCAGCATTAGCCGGCATGCATCCGAGCAAGGTGCACCGCTATCTGGTCAGCTTAATGCGGGTAGGATTAGTGGAGCAGGATCCGGATAGTGGTCAGTACGACCTAGGCCAGGGTGCTGTGCAGATGGGAGTGGTGGCGCTTAATCGGCTAGATCCGGTGAGGGAGGTCACCAAGGCCTTGCGGGGCTTGGTTAACGAAGTGGATCAGACCGCAATGGCCGCCGTCTGGAGTGAACGTGGCCCGGTAGTAATTCAGTGGGTTCGCAGCAGTCGACCGGTCATCGTCAACATTGGAGTGGGCAGTATTCTGCCGATACTGACCTCTGCTTCGGCCCGCATTTTCCTTGCCAACATGCCGCACAACGTGCTTGATGAGACGCTGCGAATGGCGCTAGTCCAGATCGAGCCATGGGCAGCGAAGCGTTTCGACTTGGGACGCCTGCATCAACAGATAGAAGACGTGCGCTGCACTAATATAGCAAGAGTAGAGGGGACCGTAGCCCCTGGGCTGCGCGCGGTGAGTGTGCCGGTGTTCGACTCTCAAGGTGAGCCGGTGGTATCATTATCTATTGTGGCTACGGTGGACGCTGACGTGGAGAACTTCGAGAGCGCTGTACCCAGGCTTCAAAATATCGCCGCGCAGATTTCCGAGCGGCTAGGTTACAAGCCAGTGGTTAGGGCTCCCTAATTAGTGCCCATCCAGAAACACCCATTTTCAGTCAATTCAGCTTGTTCACGAAAATGGGCACTGAGCTGGGTGCCTTCAAAAAAATGAAGACGGCCAAATACTGGTCAGTTTGGCTTTTATCTGAGCAATCAGCCCAGATTCCAGCCACGGGCATGCACCGCATGGCTTTCCCAAGCGTCCTTTTTACCGCTTTTCAGTCCGAATCTGTCGGCTAATCCGGACCGAGTCGCGCCAACCGCACCAAGTTGTAGCTTAGAACCGAGGCCCAGACAAACGCCTTGAAGCCATCATGGCCTTTCCACCTCGCTTTTGTAGCCCCGAAGGCCCTTTTCAGCTCGAGGGTTGCAACTGCACACCGCAGGCACCGACCCATTCGGCCAGAGTAGAGCGTGGGATTTCCAGACCGGCTCGACCGAAGATGCGTTCCTGGCGGTACAGCGGCAGATGGTCGGCGTACTTAGCCACCAGCACCTGAGCCAACAGGCCGGCGGTGGGGATACCCTTGTCGATCACCTCCTGCGGCGGTACCGGTGCCTGGATCAGGATTTCGCATTGATCGCAGGCCCATTTTTTGCCGCGGATGTGACGCTCCACCGTGAACTCGCCTGGGACGTAATCCAGCTTCTCACTGACGTCCTCGCCAATACGCTGTAAGCGTCTGGGCATTACACGACAGCCCGGGCGATCAGGTCGCGAGCACCCCGTCGAATCAACTCGTTCAATGGATCGTTCGTGGTCTCCTCTGGTTCTGAAAGAACCCACGGGTTATAGGCTTGGGAATGGCGTTTCGATCCTCTTTTAGTTCTGATCTTAGCGGTCATCAACCATTGGGATACGCCACCCCTTCAGCCTTATTCCATACAACAGAAAAAAACTATAACTATTATGGCGACACTCGCCGGTATACAGCAACATCACCTTATGCCAATTTAACGGATAACCCGTTTTCTTCAGGAACGAACGTTATAGGCTTCGTCCATCTCCATAGTTTCTCTATAAGCGTCCCAAAAGCCTATAATTGCGCCTTCTGTCACTAAATGTTCTGCATCCTCTGCCTTGCCGCCCCCCATGGCGATATATGAGGTCTCTTCCTGGTCTTGCAGTATGGAATGATGCACTAGCTCTACTGCTTCACCATCTTCCATGGAAATAAGGCCTGCAGGACCTATCAGATTGCTCTGCTTAAGGCGAATCTTCTGCATTTTTTCGTCATCATCCTCGTAACCGAAGATGGTCCAAACCAGTTCAAACTGATCTTCGGCGTCGGTGACGATCTGACGTACCGCCAGTGTGTTGGCGATCTGCTGAACAATAACGTTAGGATACAATGCCATGATCATCAGAGTAATCGGGTCAGGGAACTCTTTCTGGCCATCCAGTAGGCTGGGATCCGCTAAAGTGAAGTCCGCGTCGAAGGAGCGAATGTCCTTGAATACTTCCTTATCCGCCTCGTCGTCGTTGGAGCTGGACTGAGAATAGAGCATAGAGTGGCGCACCCGACCATCCATGAAGGAGCCTCCAGTCTGGGTAGAACGATATAGGCCGAAAGTGGCGTGGAAAAGGTGTAGCAAACTTGCATGATAGGGGTCACGCGTATTCTCTGCATACAGTTTCCAGTTGCCATTAATCTTCTGACGCTCGTTGCCCAACACCTTAATCGGCCGGTTGAAAATCCGCTGAATATGCTCAACGGTCTTCGGCCCCAGGTACTCTTCCAATGGCTCCACTTCCTCGGAAAAGCTAGCAAACACCATACCGTTGAGCGCCGCCACCCGCAAGGTACATAACCCGTGCTCGCTCTTGTCGAACGATTTGGGCATGCCACCTTGGCGCTTGATCCCGCGCTGGAAGGGAACGCCGATCAAATTCCCTTTTAAATCATAGGCCCACTGGTGATAGACGCACTCCAAGGTCGGTGAATTGCCCCGAAGACTGCGACAAACGCGTGCGCCACGATGAGCACAACGATTTTGCATGACATGCACGCTGCCGTCCTCGGCTCGTGTTACGATCACAGGGATCTGCCCGATAAAAGTGGCCTTGTAGTCCCCAGAATTGGGAATTTCCGCTTCCAGCGCTACAAAAGACCAAGTC